>JASLEL010000251.1 GCA_030151145.1 Aquirhabdus sp.
TCAAGCGCGATACGGATCGGGCGGATCACCATATAGCTGCCGCCCGCCATCCATGCCGGACCTTCGGCACCCGCCCAGACAAACTGGTTCAGCGCCTCGGGACTCGTGGTATCAACATTCATGGTGCCGTCTTTAAAGCCCATCTGGTTACGACCCGTCTCGCCATGGTGGAACGCCCCGGTGAAGCCCATCTGCGCCCAGCGCATGACCGCGATATCCTTGGCGGCCTTCGCGAGCCGTCGCACCGCATACTCCACCACTTGTGGATCATCGGCACAGGCCTGTACTGACAGATCACCACCTGTACGCTCCGGGTCCAGCTGATCACCGGGGAAACGTGGCAGATCGACCAGCGCATCCGGCAGCGACTTGGCTATACCAAAGCGATCCTGCCCGTCTTTGGTAAATAAGGTACGACCAAAACCGAAAGTGATGGTCAGACGCGATGCGGCGATACCGACTGCGGCACCAGACTCACGCGCAGGCTGATCCTTATTGGTCTTGGGATCAAAATCGCTCGCGCCACGGGTCATCTCGGCAGCCGCATCGGTCCATGCGCGTAGCAATTTGATCAGATCATCGCGACTGCCTGATACCATATCAAAGGCAATAAAGTAGGTATGGCGCTGGATCGGCGTGGTTATCCCCGCCTGATGCGCACCCCAGAATGGCTCAACCGCAGGTGGCCGATGACCACACGCTGGCGGATGACCATGATCCTGATGCGGCTCGGCACGACTTGGCTGGACCAGCGGCAACGCTGTACCCGCCAGCGCCAGACCGGTCAGGAAACGGCGACGGCCTAAAGCAGGCTTTTGATCATCATGGCTCATGGTGTTGCCCAGCGCAGCGCATTGATGTCGTCCTCGACATAGTAGAAACCTTTGCCATCCGGCGTCAGGGCCAGACCAAACAGATTGCCGTTACCCGGCGGCGACTGCGCCTGATCCGTGTTCAGCCAGTGGGCATAGATCTGCTTGCCGCTGATGGGATCAATCTCGACGATCTGACCATTTTTACCGTTGTTCACCACCAGATGACCTTGCGGCGTCATCACCATCGCCAGCGGCCACGCCAGTAAACCTTCTTTGGTGATCAGCTTGCCTTTACCGGCACTGCTGGTGCGCGTACTGGCCTGACTGATGGCGGTGATTTCATTGTCCAGACCATCGGTCACATACAAGGTATCGTCTGCACCCAGCGCAAGACCGGTGGGTCCAAACAGGAAGTTGTCGCGATCGGCACGCTGCGAGAAGCCGTCACCAATGATGGTCTGACTCTGCAGTACGGGTGGTTTACCCGCAGGGACTGTCAGCTCCAGACGCAGCACCGTCGCCTGATGGATGATCTCGGGATAATGGGTCGCCGGATCGATCACATTAGGCCCTTTCAGACCAAAGCCGGCCATACTGATAAAGATCGTGGCATGGTCGCCTTTATCCACCGTCACCATGTTGCCCCATGGGCCATTGATGGTCGGGCTGGTCCATGTGGCGACGTGATTGCCATTGGGATCAAAGACCAGAATACAGCCATCGCCTTTAGTCGCAGTCGTACCATCCGTGCTCGGTGTGCTGCCAACGATGACCCAGCCAGTCTGCAGCATCGTCATGGCCGTCGTCAGACCGACACCGCCGGGACAGTCTTTCAGCTTGGGACTGACCTGTGCAAAGAGCTTGGTCTCTTTGGTGCCGGGACGATAACGCATGATCGAGGTGCCGGTACCCTGCAGATTTGAGATATTGTTGAAATTATCCACCAGCACATCATCTTTCTGGATCGCGCCGACGGTCGCGGGTGCGACCACGACGGCATAAGGATTCACATCGCCATTATCCGGGATGGTCGAGGTCAGGAACTTATGCTTGTGGATAGTTTCCAGCATGCCTTTAGGCTCATCCGCCATGGCAGCCGCACTGCACAGCCCCATGACCCATACCGTCAGAATGCGTGGCGTCATACGTGATTTAAATATGGTCATCTGTATCGCTCTTATCATGAAATTTTAAAACGAGATGTTGGTGCGCAGCCCCAGCACCAGTTCATTGGCGATTCGGGTCTCTGGCGCATTGAGATTCGGGATACCAGCACCGGGATTAAAGACATACTGGATGTCCGGCTGCAGTTGAATCCACGGCTTGAGCTGATACTGATAAGTCAGCTCGACAAAGCTCTCATGACCGCGCACAGGTCCCGGCGGATTGTTGCCGTAGCTGATGTTATCCACATCGAGTCCGCGGGCACGCGTACTGACATGGGCATAGCCAAAGCCCAGACCCAACGTGTCGTCGGTACGATAATGAAAAGGACTGTGAAACACCATGCCCAGATTGAGGCTGGCATCGATCAAATTGCGGTCGCTGAGCGGTGTACCCATAGCGCGGGCAAAGATCCCAATGGTGCGGTTCGGGTCTTTACTGTCACGCCAGACCAACTTGTCCATCACACCATAAAAAGCATAGTTGCCCTGATGCTGCTGCGGATTGCCGCTGGTATCTGGAAACGCCTGCGACAGACCACCATCATCGAAACGCTGATCAGCGAATTTCTTGCTGTCATACCATGCGCCCAATCGATAGGTCCAGCCCAGCGGCTGAGCCTCATCCGGTGACACCATGCTGCCCAATGCCGGATACGAGAACTGCACTTCTGCGATCGCCAATTGCCCCTCCCCCAGAGGGAAGCTGGTGCCGTGGTTGTTCTGCTTCTGCGGATCACTGCCATCATCGTGCTTGACGGGCGTACCATTAAACAGCCCCGCCAGTATGGTCACACCATCCACCGGACGATAATTAATCCGGCCACCGAGCGCAGACAAGGGATAGGCCGGACCACCGCCGGGCATGTCCGCCGACGGCAGCATTGGCCAACCAAACATGGTATTCACAAAGTACAGCGCATTGCTGCTGACCATGAACTCCTGATCCAGACTCTGCTGACCGATTTTGACATTCAGACGGTCTTCATCCAGAAATTTCTGCGAGTACCACAGTTCCCACAGCCGTGTAGAAGCATCTGATTCAATACCACTGGCGGTCTGCAGGGTCTGCAGATTGTCCGTACTCAGGTTACGACCATGGATATTGAGTCCACTGACATTGAAAGTCCCGCCGTATAAGCCGAAGGCACGCCGGGTATCCATCTGCAGCACGACTTGCGTCAGACCATCGTAATCAAAGCCTTTTTTGGTTCCGCCTGTGGTATTGCCCAGATATTCACTGGTTTCCTGTACCGCAAACGTGATGCCGTATTTGCTCAGCTCCCGGCGCAGGCCCCACATATCGCCCAGCAGCACAGGACTACGATTGATCCCATCGACAAAGCCAAACAGACCACCACCACTCTTCTGGTTTTCATCTGAGGATGCCGGGATCGAAATGGGCGGCGGTGCGGCAAAGGCCAAGGCAGGACAAGCACCCATACAAAGTGACAGCAGAATCCGTTTACGCATGATCACCACACAAGAAAAGACAAGAATGAAATTAAGAATGATTCTTATTATTACAGAGTGTCTCATTTGTGTAAATCATGCCCATAGAAAATTTGCGCCTAAAAATGAAAATTTGACGTCTTCAACCTTCAATAGAATCAACAAATTAATCAAATATCAAACAAACACACCAATAATCCATACTAAACACCAATCACACATAAACACATCCTCTCACATCGCTCATACTGATTGAAAAATGAAGTTTGCTCTTGGCTCCGAGTCAATGGATTCTACAAAAGAGATGCTGTTTCAAACGACAATCCCTGACGTGCAGGCCGCAAAACGCTCAGTCTAAATAACGGGTTCACTTCACGTAATCTTCACTCGCGGTTGTCTAAGCTTCATACAGTCATTAGACCGTCAGGAAGCGCAAGTCATGAGTCACGCCGACGAACTTTCACCCACGCTTACGCCCTCTTCAGAGGCGTCGACGGTGGATCGCAAGGTTGACTGGGTGCGCATCATTCCATTTATCGCGATGCATCTGGCGTGTGTGGCTGTGTTCTTTGTCGGCTTTTCCTGGTTCGCGCTCTGCGTCATGCTGGGCTTTTATCTGATCCGCATGTTTGCGATCACGGCGTTCTATCACCGTTACTTCTCGCACAAAGCGTTCAAGACCAGTCGACCAGTGCAATTCATATTTGCACTGGTCGGTGTCATGAGCACTCAAAACGGCCCGCTCTGGTGGGCAGGTCACCATCGGCATCACCACCGCCATGCGGATCAGAGCGCTGATCTGCACTCCCCTCGCGATGGCTTCTGGTATAGCCATATGGGCTGGTTTCTCAACAAACAGAACTATGCAACGCCTGAGCATCTGGTGAAAGACTGGATCAAGTTCCCCGAGCTGGGCTGGCTGGACCGTCATTCGGTATTGGTCTCCATGCTGACGGCCGGGATGTTTTGGCTGCTGGGGCACTGGCTGGGCAGAGCCTATCCACAGTTACATACCAATAGCCTACAGCTGTTTGTCTGGGGCTTTCTGCTATCGACCGTGCTGCTGACTCATGTGACGCTTACCATCAACTCGTTCGCCCATCGATACGGCTTTCGCACGTATATCACCAAAGACGACAGCCGCAATAACTGGTTTCTCGCCATCATCACTTTGGGCGAAGGCTGGCATAACAATCATCACTTCTGTCCCGCCAGTATCCGGCAAGGATTTGTCTGGTGGCAGATCGATATCAGCTTTTATGTGCTCAGAGTGATGGCGGCCTGTGGTCTCATCTGGGATCTGGTCCCGATTCCCGCCAAAGCCTTTGATCCGGCCTATCGCGTATCCCCCTCCGCTCTGCAACAGCACGCTCAGAGGGGATAACCATGCGTATTGCGATCATCGGGACAGGCATCGCAGGGCTCACGAGCGCGTGGTTACTCCACGAGGCGCATGCTGTCACGCTCTATGAAAAAAACGACTATATCGGCGGGCATACGGATACACATGATGTGCGGGTGGATGGGCAGACACTGGCGGTAGATACGGGATTTATCGTCTTCAATAAACACAACTATCCGCTGTTCTGCCATATGCTGCGCGAGTTGGGCGTGGACTGGCAAACCAGCAACATGAGTTTTTCCGTCAATAATCTGCACTCAAAACTGGCCTACAACCCGAGCACGCTCGGGGCATTGCTGCTGAATATTCAGAACGTGCTCAATCCGCGCTTTCGCCGCATGATGCGAGATCTATGGCGTTTTTATCAGCAAACCCGAGACATCAACGTCCAGCGGATCCCACATGATCTGACCGTCGCGGCTTTTCTGGATGAGCATCAGTATTCGGCGGATTTTCGCGAGGAGCATCTATATCCTATGTGCGGTGCACTGTGGTCGGCCAATCACCGTGAAGTGGCGGCATTGCCCTTGAAGTTTGTGCTGGGCTTTTTTCAGAATCACCGCATGCTGCAAATCACAGACCGACCCGAATGGCTGACCGTCCGCGGTGGATCGGCGCGCTATGTCGATGCGCTGCGCAAGACCCTGAACGTCGTCTGGGAAAATGGCGCGATTGCGGTACACAGGACCCGCGATGAGGTCACCGTGCAGACGGCTCAGGGCAGTGCCTGCTTTGATTATGTGATCTTTGCCTGCCACGCCGATCAGGCCATGGTGCTATTGGATAGCATGACGCCAGTAGAACAGCGCATCCTGTCTGCTTTTCGCTTTCGTCCCAATACCATGGTGCTGCATACCGATGCCAGTGTGATGCCCCAAGCACAGTCCAACTGGGCCAGCTGGCAAGTACGCGTCGCGACAGACGCCCAAACCGCGACACCGACTTACAGCTTCAGTTACTGGATGAATCGTCTGCAGAACCTGCCCACAGATACGCCGGTGCTCGCTACCCTCAATCCGAATGCACCAATCAACCCAGACCATATCCTCATTACCCGCCAGTACACCCATCCCTTGTTCGATACTGCCGCCCTGGATGCGCAAGCCGAATGGCCACAGATCAACGGGCGACATCGTAGCTACTTTTGCGGTGCGTACTGGGGCTGGGGATTTCATGAAGACGGCGTCAAGAGTGCTTATCGCGTCGTCGAGCATTTGCGGCATCATCTGGTACAAGGAGTGCATGCACATGCGGGCTGATCTCTTTCTGGCTGCGGCGCATATCCGGCATCGCCGTTATCTACCCAAGCCGCATGCCTTTAGCTATGACATGGGCTATCTGCTGTTTGACATCGATGCCATGCAGCAGATCTGTGACCGTAGTCCATGGTGGTCCTACAATCGCTTTAACCTCATCAGCCTCTATGAGCAAGACTTGCTCAAGCCCACAGAGACGACGTCAGCCACATCCAGCATGCCTCATCCAGTCCGGCAAGCCTTATCAGACGCCCTGCAAAGACAACTCGGCTACAAACTCGGCGCGCTGCAGCCAGTCTACGTCCTGACGCTGCCCCGCTATCTCGGATTTGCGTTTAATCCTGTGAGCTTCTACTGGATCTATAGCGAAGATCATCAGCATCTGGCCTGCGTTGCGGCCCATATCACCAATACCCCTTGGCACGAACAACACCTCTACTGCTTCCGCTGTACTCATACCGCGACGTCCTCAGCCTCTTCCTCACCGGTTTATCGCTATATATTTGACAAGCAGTTTCATGTCTCGCCATTTATGCCGATGTCGCTGGACTATGACTGGCGCTTCAAACTGGCCCAAGATCACACAAGCGGACCGTCAGCCATTCATATGCAGCTCAAAAAAGGCCCGCAATTGATCTTTGATGCCACCATGAGCTTTCGCCTGACGCCAATGTCACGCATTCATCAGCAGCTATTCCCGCTCCGCTACCCGCTGCAAAGTCTCAAAATCGTCAGTGCCATTTACTGGCAAGCACTCAAACTGTGGCTAAAACGGGTGCCGTTCTACACCCATCCCCGCAAAATGCCGTCTGCAGGATCATCATCATGACCAGTCACCCTTCTCACGTCTTCAAGGACGGCGATACGCCACGCCATACGCCCTCGGGTACTCAAACATCGCCACGCTGGCTCAAGCATCTGAATCGGCTGGAAGGTGGTGTGATCAGCCTGCGCGGTATCGTGCATCATGATTTGGGCAGCAATAGCCTAGGGAGCAGTGGTCAGGGGAGCATCAGCAATCCGGCAAATGACTTGCACTGCACCATCACGGTCCACAGTGACAATCTGTTTCGTCTGGTGATGCAGCAAGGCAGTCTCGGTGCGGCAGAGTCCTATATCCGTGGCGAATGGGATACCGATGATCTGGTGACGCTGATCCGCATCATGGCGCGTAATCGGCATCGTCTGGATCAGGTGGACCGTCATCCACTGGCACGCTGGAGTCAGGCATTACTGCGCATCTGGTATGCCCGCCGCCATAACGACAAGAGCGGCAGTCAGCGCAATATCGCCGCGCACTATGATCTGAGCAATGACTTCTTCAGGCTCTTTCTCGATCAGAATCTCATGTACTCAAGCGCCGTGTTTGAATCTGCGGATCAAAGCCTCGAAGACGCCTCCAACCACAAACTGGCCCTGATCTGCCAGAAGCTCAATCTGACCAGCCATGATCATGTCATCGAAATCGGCAGCGGCTGGGGCGGCTTTGCACTGTATGCCGCCGTGCACTATGGCTGCAGAGTCACCACCACCACCATCTCTGACGCCCAATATACCGAAGCACGCCAACGCATCGCAGCGGCGGGTCTGTCGCATCGCGTCGAGGTGCTGCGTCAGGATTATCGCGATCTGACTGTCAAATACGACAAGCTGGTGTCAATCGAGATGATTGAAGCAGTCGGCCATCAGTATCTGGACGGTTATTTCAAGCAGTGCCAGCAGTTGCTCAAACCGCATGGTCTGGGCCTGATTCAGGCCATCACCATCGAAGATACGCGCTATGCACATGCGATCAAAGACATCGACTTCATCAAACGCTACATCTTCCCGGGCAGCTTTATCCCCTGCAACAGCGTAATGATCCAGAGTGCCGCGCAGCACGGGCTGAAGCTCAAACATCTACAAGATATCGGCCCAAGCTATGCGCTGACGCTCAAGGAATGGCGCAAGCGCTTCTGGGCATCACAGCCTGCTGTCATGAGCATGGGCTTTGATCAGCGTTTCATCCGTATGTGGGATTTTTATTTTTGCTATTGCGAAGGTGGATTCATGGAGGGCGTTATCAGTGACGTTCACTTGCTGTTTGAAAACAGCATGAAACCCGCCTAATCCCGCTCAAGACAGGCAGGATATCCCCATGAACATGCACTCGTTGCTTCTGCTCGCGGTACTAGATCTGGTGATCATGATCGGCTGCTATGGCATCGAGCGCCGTACACGCCGCGCCGGCATTGTCGATGCGGGCTGGTGTCTGGCGATCATGCTGGCCAGCATCACCTGCGCCTGCTTGCACACCGCTGGCGATCTGCTGACGCGGCTCTTTATCGCCATCGCTTGCGGACTGTGGTTTGCCCGTCTGGGCGGGCATCTGCTGCTGCGCTACAGCCGTGAGACCCATGAAGACGGTCGTTATGCACGCATGCGTGCTGCATGCGGCTCATGGGATGGGCTGGGATTTCTGATCTTTTTTGTCTTTCAGGCGGGGCTTGCGCTGGTATTCAGCCTACCCATGTGGGTATTGACCCAGATTCCCAGCAGCCAATTTAGCCCATGGCATCCGTTACTCATCGGGGCTGCTGCCATCCTGATGCTGAGCGCATGGATTGGCGAGTCCATCGCAGACCATCAGTTAGCGCACTTCCGGCGCCAGCCAGATAATCGCGGCAAGACCCTGCGTCACGGTCTTTGGGCCTATTCGCGCCATCCGAATTATTTTTTTGAATGGCTGCACTGGATTGCCTATCCCCTGATCGGGCTGGATGCAGGGGTCTATGTGCTCTGGATTTATCCACTGCTGATGTTCCTGTTTCTCTACTACATCACCGGTATCCCGTTTACCGAACAGCAGGCCCTACTCAGTCGTGGTGATGACTATCGTCGCTATCAGCATGACACCTCTATTTTCTTCCCACGGAGTCCCCGCCGATGATCATCGACTTTGCACTGAAGCTGGCCGAAAGTATCTGGTTACCTGATGCGATTGTACGCCAGGGTATACGCTACCTCTGCACACAGCGTCTGCACGAAGAATCCATCCACGATATCGAGCAGGCCGGCATCCGCTATCAGCAATTGCTGGACAAACTCAAACACAGCCCGCTTGCCATCGCAACAGACAAGGCGAATGAACAGCACTACGAACTGCCTACGGCCTTCTTTCAGGCGGTGCTGGGGCCCAGACTCAAGTACAGCGGCAGTTTTTTTAAGGAAGGGGCAACACTGGCCGATGCCGAGACCGAAAGTCTGTACAGCTATGCCGTCAGGGCTCAGCTGCAGAACGGGCTGCGTATTCTGGAGCTTGGTTGCGGCTGGGGATCATTGACCCTGTGGATGGCCGAGCATTTTCCAGAATCGCAGATCACGGCAGTATCCAACTCACACTCACAGCGCGAATACATTACCCAGCAGGCGATGCTCAAAGGACTGACCAATCTGACGGTCATCACGCAGGATGTGAACGTGCTGCAGTTTGATGAAGCCTCATTTGATCGCGTGATCTCGGTCGAGATGTTTGAGCATGTGCGCAATTATCAGCAGCTGTTTGAAAACATCGCGCGCTGGCTGGCACCAGACGGCATGCTCTGGTGTCATATTTTTTGTCATCGCTTTTTGCATTATGCCTTTGAGATCCAGCGACCCGATGACTGGATGTCTACTTATTTTTTCACCGGTGGCCTGATGCCGGCCTTCAGTACCTTCAGTCATTTTCAGGATCATCTGAAGCTCGAAGAAACCTGGCAAT
>JASLEL010000259.1 GCA_030151145.1 Aquirhabdus sp.
CCCCCCTACTGTTCGATGTGCAGAAGACGGCTCTGCTTATGATCGATATGCAGCGCGATTTTTTAGAACCGAACGGCTTTGGTGCCATGCTGGGCAACGATGTCAACCAACTGCGTCATTGTATTGCACCCTGTCAGACGCTACTGGCAGGAGCCCGTCAGACAGGCATGTTGATTATTCACACCCGAGAAGGGCACCGACCTGACCTGCTGGATGCACCACCCGCCAAATTGCGTCGTGGTCACGGTACACAGCGGATTGGGGATATGGGAACCATGGGGCGCATTCTGGTGCGTGGCGAGCCTGGGCACGATATCATTCCAGAGCTAGCTCCCATTGCCGGTGAGGCTGTGATTGATAAACCAGGCAAAGGCGCATTTTATCAGACAGATCTTCAACTTATTTTGCAAAATCGGCGCATCGAAACACTGATTGTCTGTGGTGTCACAACCGAAGTATGTGTACACACCACGATCCGCGAAGCCAATGACCGGGGCTATGAATGTCTGGTTCCCTCGGACTGTACCGCATCCTATTTCCCGCATTTCCATACCACGGCATTAGAGATGATTTCTGCGCAAGGCGGAATCTTCGGCTGGGTATCGGACTCCAAACGGATTTTATCAGCCCTTTAAATAACTGATCCATGCTGCTGACGTTATGTCAGTGTGGTGTTTTTCCCCGTTCCGCTCATTCTGATGCCGGAATACTATCCAAGCCCTCACGTTTAGGAGCAATGCCCATGAGTGAAACCTACATTGAATCCAGGCCCTACCGCTGGCCGTATAACGGTGATCTGAGACCCGAAAACACCGCCCTGATCATCATCGATATGCAGACTGATTTTTGTGGCGTCGGCGGCTATGTTGACAAGATGGGATACGACATTAGCCTGACCCGCGCACCGATCATCCCGCTACAGCATTTGCTTGCAGCATTCCGCAAGCTCGGATTCATGATTATCCACACCCGCGAAGGACATCGTCCCGATCTGTCGGATTTACCGGCCAACAAATATTGGCGCTCGGCCCAGATCGGCGCCGGTATCGGTGATGTGGGTCCCTGCGGGCGGATTCTCACACGGGGAGAGCCGGGATGGGAGATCATTGATGAACTGGCTCCCCAGCCGGGTGAACCGATCATCGACAAACCGGGCAAGGGTTCATTCTACGCCACCGATCTGGATATGTTGTTACGCCTCCGGGGTATTCAGAATCTGATTCTCACCGGGATTACGACAGACGTCTGTGTACATACCACCATGCGCGACGCCAATGACCGTGGATATGAATGTCTGCTGCTCGAAGACTGCTGCGCAGCAACGGATGTACAGAACCATGTGCATGCCATCAAGATGATCCAGATGCAGGGCGGCGTGTTTGGTGCCGTGGCGACATCTACGGACTTACTGAGAGGATTACACGCATCATGACGATTCTGACTATGCAAGGTTTATTGGCTATCCATGAGCGCCAGCATGAGCTGGAATGGCAGCCTTTTCGTCCTGGCATCACCTGCTATCCAATCTATCAGACGGCAGAAGGCGCCGCGGCCATGTTGTTACGGTACGAGCCTGGGGCACGTGCACCGCACCATATTCATCAGGGCTATGAGCACATTCTGGTGCTATCCGGCAGCCAGACCGACGCAGTAGGTCATCACCCGGCCGGTAGTCTCGTCATTCATCCCGCCGGTACGGTACATGATGTCTATAGTGAGGATGGCTGTATAGTCCTTGCCATCTGGGAAAAGCAAGTGCGCTTTGCTGAGCCCACCACCTCTCCCCAACAGGACTCGCTCACGTCCTGATTGAGTCGACCTCCCGCCCGCATTCCCTTCGGTTTTTAATGGCACAGATTTCGCATTATTGTCGGCAAATATCTTGTATACAACATTGCATTCAAAATCAGCGCAAACGATGCGGAATGCCCAAGGAGAGCCCGATGATCCCGAGTCTGACCATTCCTGCGCTGCTGGCGGCTTATCGTACAGCAGCACTCACCCCTTCTGAGCTGATCGAAGAAATTCTCGCCCGGCAGGCACAGCATGCAGACCACGGGATCTGGATTACCCCGCCGGATCGTCAACAGTTACTTCAGTATGCCCAAGCGCTGGAGCAACGCAACATGGCAGATCTGCCACTCTATGGCATTCCATTTGCGATCAAAGACAATATTGATCTGGCAGAGACCCCCACCACCTGCGCCTGTCCTGAATATACCTATACACCAGATCAATCCTCTAGCGTCGTTGCCCGTCTGATCGCAGCAGGTGCACTCCCTATCGGCAAAACCAATTTGGATCAGTTTGCGACAGGACTGAACGGCACGCGCTCACCGTATGGTATTTGTCGGAATGCTTACAATGCGGACTATATTTCAGGAGGCTCCAGCTCAGGCTCGGCTGTTGCTGTCGCGCTTGGACTATGCAGTTTTGCCCTCGGGACCGATACCGCAGGCTCCGGACGCGTGCCTGCAGCCTTCAACCATATCGTCGGGCTGAAGCCCACTTGCGGGCTGCTGTCTACCCAAGGCATGGTCCCCGCCTGTCGCTCACTGGATGCATTGTCCATCTTTGCCTTAAGCGCAGCCGATGCCGAGGCGGTCTTTGCCGCATGTATCGGCTACGACAGCGCAGATGCATACTCAAGACCTGCCCAACCTTATGGTTTTGACTTCGGGCAGAGCGCGTCGTTCAGGCTTGGCATCCCGATGATCAAGGATCTCGAGTTCTTTGGTGATCAGGATGCCGCCCGGCTCTTTAATGAGGCATGTGATCGTATGCGGCAACTGGGCGCAGACATCATCGAACTCGATTTTGCGCCGTTTCTTGCTGTGGCCCGGTTGCTGTATGAGGGCCCTTGGGTGGCTGAGCGTTATCAGGCGATTCGCGAGTTTATCTCCAGTCATCCAGCAGCCTTAATGCCCCCTGTCAGTGACATCATTCTGGACGGGATCACACCGCGCGCGGCAGATGCCTTTGCAGGGCTTTATGCGTTGCAGGCATTGCGCCATGCCTGTGATGCCGTATGGCAAAGCGTGGACTGCATCATGACGCCAACGACGGGCACGATTTATACGGTCAATGATATGCTCGCCAATCCAATTCAGTTGAACAGCAATCTCGGCCGTTACACCAATTTCATGAATCTGCTGGATTATGCGGCGATTGCCATGCCGGCAGGCTTCCGTACTGACGGCCTGCCTCTGGGCGTCACCGTGTTTGCACCAGCCCATCAGGACCGGCCTCTCCTGCATCTGGCAGACCGCTGGCTTGAGTTGCAAGATATCCCTTGCGGTCGCTATGAGACCATCAAAGCACCGTCAATGACCGGCACCCCCTCCCCCGTGCCAAGCGGTCAGATTCAGGTCGCCGTTGTGGGTGCACATCTGCACGGTCAGCCGTTGAATCATCAGCTTACCTCACTCGATGGTCGGCTGGTCAAATCGACACAGACTGAGGCACAGTATCGACTCTATGCCTTATCTGACGGCAAGCGTACGGCCTTGGTACGGGTGCCGCAGGACGGTGCAGCGATCGCCTGTGAAGTCTGGGAGATGCCCATCCGTTATTTTGGCCGTTTTGTGGCAGGGATTCCCGCACCGCTCGGGATTGGTCGTGTGGTATTGGCAGACGGTAGCACCGTGAGTGGCTTTATCTGCGAAAGTATCGGGATCGAAGATGCCAAAGATATTACGGCATTCGGCGGCTGGTTGGCTTACCGGGCCAGTTTATGAGCCATAGGATCAACCGTTAAAACGATGCTTTTAAACTCATGAGGCGATGCAAGGTGATCTTGCGTGTCTCCTGCTGACTACGATCAATGTGGGTACGGATCAGAAGTTCGGCCTGATCCGGCTTATGGCGCAGGATCGCCTGCAGGATTGCCGAGTGCTCCTCATAGGTGCATTGAACGCGCTCTGGATAGGTGAAATCAAGGCGACGCATAATCCGGATGCGATCCGTGACATCACGATGCACCCGCAGCATTTCCGGGTTCCCGGCACTGCCTACGAGCTCGGTATGAAAATTCTCATCCATGGCCGCGACCTGCTTGGCATCTGTCAGCCGCTGCTCGGCAGGCACCAGCCACTGCGCGGTCAACTCATCCAGTCGTTGCTGGTCACCCGAACTCAGCACACCAGTCGCCAGTCGTCTGACGGCATGCACCTCGATCAGCTTGCGTAACTCATAAAGATGATCAAACAAGGTGAAGTCGATCGGTGTCACTTCCCAGCCGCTGCGAAAGTAGCCACGTACCAGCCCTTCGGTCTGCAGGCGTAATAGCGACTCCCGAACCGGTGTCCGCGAAACCTGATACCGCTCGGCCAACTCCGATTCGGTAAAGCGCTCACCCGGTGCCAGCCGAAACTCAAAGATATCTTCACGCAAACGACCATAAATCTCGACCCCACGCGAGGCAGGCTCATGCTTACGGGTCACATTTTTTATAGCGGATGGCGTTGTGGGTTGATTCATGCTCGACCTGTTCTACGCACGTAGCAATTATAAATTCTGATCAGTATGGATCATTATCACACGAAACGCTCCCTGCCAGTGCAATCGCACAGGGAACATCGCCGCTGTAGTGCGAATTTGGACCTGACTCGCATACTTCAGGAGATGTTCAGCCAGTCTTTTCAGCCACGCAAACTTCATACCACGCAACGATCAATACAGCTCATATCAACAAAAAGCCTAAACTTTAGCCTTTGGCATGTGCTTTGCTTAATCAAATATACAATCATGTATACATGATTGAGTCCAAATTGTAACCTTATCGGTTCAGGATATCTGGAAATGCACATACAACTGAGTGATATCAGTAAAAAGTTCGGCACGGTACTGGCCAATGATCACGTCTCGCTCGACATCGCCGACGGTGAGGTTCTGGCATTGCTGGGCGAAAACGGCGCCGGTAAAAGCACCCTGATGAAAGTCCTGTACGGTTATTATCGGGCCGACGAAGGCCAGATCACCATCAATGGCGAGCAAGTCACCATCAACTCCCCCCGCGATGCCATGGCTCATGGCATTGGCATGGTCTTTCAGCAGTTCAGTCTGATCCCTGCTCTGACCGTGCTTGAAAACCTGCTGCTGGCCTATCCTGATGCACCTGCATGGCATAGTCGTCAGAGCACAAAAAAAGTGCTGGGACTCTTGGGCGAATTTGCCCCCGGAGTGGCTGCACATCGGCGTGTCGCCGAACTCTCCGTCGGCCAGCGGCAACAGGTCGAACTGGTCAAAGTCCTAAATCAGGATGCCCGGCTGGTGATTCTGGATGAGCCGACCTCGGTCCTGGCACCTGAGGAAGTCCAGCGCCTCTATGGCGTGATCCACAAGCTGATCGCATCCGGACGCAGTGTCGTCATCATCACCCACAAGCTGGAGGATGTGAAAGCCTGCGCACATCGCGTAGCAGTGATGCGTGCCGGGCGGCTAGTCTCTCATACTGATGCCCGCAATATCGCAGCCGAACAGATCGTCTCGCTGATGGTAGGCGATGCCGTCCTGCAATCCGTCTCACAAACCACCCCGGCAAGAGACAGCATCGTCCGCATCTCGATCCGCAATCTCAGCAGTCACACTGACACGGTCCATCTCGACAATATCAATCTGGACATCGTCCGGGGCGAAGTGATCGGGATCGCCGGGGTATCCGGCAATGGTCAGGATGTGCTGGCCGATGCGTTGACCGGCATGGCGACCATCACCACCGGAGAAGTGCTGCTGGATGGTGAGGTCTTACATAGCCATGAGCAGGCCGTGCCGCACGATCCCCGGCAGGGCTATATCCCAGAATACCCACTCAAAAATGCCGTCGCATCCGATATGGCCAACAGCCTGAATCTGGCACTGCGCCATCTGAAGCGCTTACCGCTGTTTCCGCGCTGGCGTGAGCTGGACACACGGGCGGATGAGCTGATGACCCAGTTTGATGTGCGGCCCCGGCAGAACACACTGGCCTCTGGTCGTCTCTCCGGGGGCAATCTGCAGAAGCTGGTCATCGCCCGCGAGCTGTCGGAGCCACGTCAATTCGTGGTGGCCTGCTATCCGACGATGGGACTGGACCTGCAAGCGACACAGGCCGTCTATGACGCCATGTTCCGTCAGGCCAGTGACGGTGCAGCCGTGCTGTGGATCTCTGAAGATCTGGACGATCTGCTGCGCTACGCCCACCGCATCGCCGTGATCTATCACGGACGTCTGGCGGGCATCATGTCCGCATCTGAGGCAGACCGTGTGCAACTCGGCCATCTGATGACCCATGGAGCACTGCAATGACCTCATCTTCCCTATATCTCCTGATCAATCGCCTATGGGTACCGGTCATCGGTGCGGGGGTATTTTTGCTGCTCGCGGCTGGATTCTTTTATGTCAATGGCTTTGCGCCGCTGGATATCTTTCAGCAGATCCTGCAGGGCGCATTCGGCAATGCCTTCTCGATCAACACCACCCTGACCAAGACCATCCCGATACTGTTTTGCGCACTCGCGACTGCGCTGCCAGCACGCATGGGTCTGGTCTCAGTGGGTGCCGAAGGCCAGCTTTATTTTGGCGCACTGATCGGTACCGCCATCGTACTGCACTGGACTGCGGCACCGCTCTGGCAACTGCTGCCCGCGGCATTAGTGCTGACACTCTTTGGCGGAGCGTGCTGGGGGGCGATTCCAGGCATGCTGCGCGCAGGGCTCGGCGTGAACGAAACCATTGTCACCATCCTCATGAACTATATCGGTATTCAACTGGTGGAATACGCGGTCTATGGCCCGTGGAAAGACGCTGGTAATCTCGGTTGGCCTGCCACCATTGCATTTCCAGATAGTGCCAAATTTCCGCTGATCAATATCGGCGCACTCTCGAGTAACTGGGCATTGCCACTCGCAATCCTGATAGCGGTAATGCTGCATATTCTGGTGGAAAAAAGCCGCTGGGGCACCGGACTGTCACTGCTGCGCAGCAATCCGCGTGTGGCACGACTGGCGGGCTTGTCTTATCCGCATCAGGTCATCGTCATCATGGCGATCGCCGGGAGTTTGGCGGGTCTGGCGGGTTACGTGCAGACAGCCAATGTCCAGAGTCACCTGCAACCCGATATTTCGTCAGGCTACGGTTATGTCGGCTTTCTGGTGGCATGGCTTGCAGGGCAGAATTTCCTGCGCATCATCCCGGTCGCACTCATCATGGGCGGCCTGCTGTCAGCCGGTGATGCACTCCAGTTGATGGCCCAGATCCCCTTCTCAAGCACCGTGATCCTGCAAGCGCTGCTCTTTATCAGCGTGCTCAGTGTCAGTGCCTGGCAGCAAAAACGGAGCAACGCCGTATGACTCTCGATTTCCTCATCGGACTGTTATCGGTCGCCTTGCTCACAGCCACGCCAGTCTTGATGGCCATGCTCGGAGAAACCCTGACCCAGCGTACAGGCATTATCAATCTCGGGGTCGAAGGCCAAATGCTGGTCGGTGCCGCAGCAGGATTCGCGGCCACCCACAGCAGCGGTAACCCATGGCTGGGGCTGATGGTCGGTGCGGCGGCGGGTCTGGCGCTCTCGACCGTCCATGCCGTACTGTGCCTCAAACTGGGCGTCAATCAGATCGCCAGCGGGCTTGCCATCATGTTTCTGGGTAACGGCCTGTCTTCATACTACGGCACATCGCTGGTCGGACAGCAGATCGATGGATTCACCAGTATGGCCCAGAGTCCGCTGGCACAACTGCCGCTGGTCGGGCACTTTCTGGCTCAGCTGACCCCGACAGTTTATCTGGGATTTGTCTTGGTACTTCTGTGCGGCATTTTTCTGTATCGCACCCAATGGGGACTGATCTGGCGCTCTGCCGGTGAGTCTGCCGATGCACTGCACATGCTGGGTCGACATCCCGGTCTGATCCGGCTCATCGCCATCCTGATCGGGGGTGCTTTCAGCGGGCTGGCAGGTGCGGCACTGTCTGTGGATTATACGCGGACCTGGGTCGAGCAAATGACTGCCGGACGGGGTTTGCTGGCCGTGGGCCTTGTGATTGTCGCGCGCTGGAATCCTTGGCTGGTGCTGCCAGTCGCGCTGATTTTCGGATTATCCGAAGCCCTCTCCCTGCGCCTGCAATCCACCGGCGCCGATATCTCCCCTTATCTGCTTGGCACCTTGCCCTATGTCGTGCCACTGATTGTGTTGCTGCTCAGCTATCGGGCCAGCCAACGCGGAACCGCCATGCCACAAGAGCTTGCGGGCGTGTTCCGCGGTATGGCCTAAATCCAAGCTCATTACCTTTATCTCTGGAGAGCCACATGAAACATCGTATTCTGTCGGTCATGGCGACATTCGGTCTTGCCAGCACGATCCTCCTGCAACCGGCACACGCTGACATCGGTGTCGGCTATGTCTATGTCGGTGCCAAAACCGATGGCGGCTACAATCAGGCACAGGACGCCGGACGGCTCGACATGCAGAAAGCCATCCCGGGCGCCAAAACCAACGCGCTGGAAAACATTCCCGAAAATGCACAGGTCAGTCAGGCCATGCAACGCATGATCAGTACTGGAGACAAAGTGATCTTTGCGACCAGCTACGGCTATCTGCCCTATGCACTGGATCTGGCCAAACAGAATCCCAAAGTCGTCTTCATGCACTGCGGCGGGGCCAAGCTGGCACCAAACCTCGGCACCTACTTTGCCGATATGTTTGAAGCCATGTATCTGTCTGGTATCGCTGCGGGCAAAGCCGCCACCAATGGCAAGATCGGCTTCGTCGCCGCTCACCCGATTCCCCAGATCCTGCAGGACATCAACGCGATTGAACTCGGCGCACAATCGGTCAATCCCAAAGCAACCGTGACGGTCGTCTATACCGGCTCCTGGAATGACCCCTCCAAAGATGTCGCAGCGGTCAACACGCTGGCGGATCAGGGTGTACAAGTGATTGGTGTGCATGTTGACTCACCGATAGCCGTGATCGGCGCTGCCCAGAAACGCGGCATCAAAGTCATCGGCTATCACTTTGACGATATGAAATTCGATCCCCAAGGCTGGCTGACCGGCGGCTACTGGGACTGGGGGCCGATCATGACGCAAGTGGTCAAAGAGGTCGAGGCAGGCACCTGGAAATCCCAGCCGGTATTCGGCAACCTCAAATCCGGCGCGGCCAAACTCGCCCCCTTCGGCCCCTCGGTTGATGCTGCAACCCGTGCACTGATCATGGATAAAAAGAAAGCCATTGAAGACAGCAAACTCAATGTCTGGTCAGGCCCTATCTACACTCAGGACGGCAAACTACTGGTTCCGGCAGGCAGCACGCTGCCACGTCCCAAAGTGGACGCGATGGACTTCTTTGTCAAAGGTGTGATCGGCAGCCTGAAGTAATTTTCTAGCCCGCCCTATCCCGACACGCATCGAAACCTGTGCGTGCAGGGATTCCTACGTGCAAAAAAAGCAAATCACCATCTTAATGATTGAGGATTGACACATGAAAGTATTATCAATAACCCGATTGTGCGCGCAGCACGCCCTCAGCTATGGCCTGTTGCTGGCGGCCAGTATCAGTTGCTGGCAAAGCGCCCATGCCGAAACATGGAGCGATACATCCATCAGTTGGCGGTATGGCACGTCATTTGCCGAGCCGTTCGACAATAATCCGGACGGCAGTCATAAAGACATTACCAAGAATATTCTGGCCTTTACCCATGCGGGTGGCTATACCTACGGGACCCAGTTTTTCAATGTCGATTATCTGCTGTCTAACGGCAAAGACCCGGCGGATGGCATCCCGGGTAAATCTGGCGCGCAGGAAGCCTATGCGGTCTATCGTAATACGGTGGACTTCAGCAAAGTATTCAAGGCCAATCTGGCTTGGGGCGGCGTGGTGCGCAGTGCCGGGATGGAGTTCGGCTTTGATTTGAACACCAAGAATGACGGCTATGGCTCCAAAAAGCGCATGCTGATCATCGGTCCAACACTGATGCTGGATACACCCGGCTTCCTGAACGTCAGCGCGCTGGCCTTGTTTGAAAGCAATGCACCCAACGGCATCGATGGTCGCTACAGCTATAAGACTCACCCAGCACTGGAGGCGGTCTGGGGCATCCCTATCTCTGATCTGCCACTGTCATTTGAGGGCTATAGCCTGTGGATCGCGGCTAAAGGCAAGAATGAGTTTGGTGGCTCAACCGCACCTGAATTTCATGTCGATGCCGAGCTGATGTATGATATTGGATCACAGATTGGCCTTGGCAAAAAGAAGCTGCGCATCGGTGCCGAGTATGAATACTGGCACAACAAGTTTGGCAATACATCGGATGGCAACTCTGGCGCGACCGCACGGACACCGATGGTTCGCGTTGACTATCATTTCTAACCCAGTAGCATCGATGCAATAGATGAGTTGATCACATCGTACGTGTGCCACAAGTCAAAGGGCTGAACCCCTTTGACTCTGGCCCTCCCACACTCTCAATACGCCAGTGCTGATAGTACTCACCCAAAGATCCTTGCGGTCATCTTTGGATACTCAACTTTAACGTCTGGGCTAAACCATTCAGCACGCCTCCTTTGACCTTATGTGTCTATTCTTGAGTGCTGACCCCAAGTGCGAATCGGTCAAAGACCATGATCCCTAATAGCCCATGCTGAGCCCCAATGCGCACAATAACGGAGATCTCCCAGCGACCATCCGTATTCGCACGATATACTCCCGACCTCAAATCCGGGTCTTAGCTGCAACAATATCAGACTACTAAACAATTAATTTAATTTGTTTTTTATTATAATTCACCACATTTTAGCGCATAGTAAACTGTCCTATACAAATCTGGCATGTGTATTGCTTCTATAAATACTGAGTAGAAGCGGCTAGCGCCCAACACCCCTGTGTTGGCTCCGTGGGGCATTGCTCTTAGGACGTCACGTACGTCCACATCAACCTCTGTTGATGTTTGAACTAAACCATCTCGGTTTCGTCAATAAGGAGAGCAAAGATGCCTAACCGCAATCTTCATCTATCTTCCCAGCACACCTGTTCGTCGCGTACGGTTTTAACCGTCATGCGCGTTTGTCGTTTCTACGCATCGCCCACTCCTGCTTCATTCTTCGTATCCGATCACTCTATGCCTTTCGGAGGTTTTATCATGCGTGTTTTTTCTGATCTTGCTAAACGCCCGCGTCTCACCCGGATCTCCCCACGACAAGCCGCCTCTTGGGCACTCATCACTACTGTGCTTATTACAGCGCCGGCTACACATGCAGACGATCATGTCACCTTACTCACGAACTGGTACGCGCAAGCCGAGCATGGTGGCTTTTATCAGGCATTAGCTACCGGCATCTACAAGAAATATGGACTGGACGTCACCATCAAGATGGGCGGACCTCAGGTCAATGATGTGCAGCTTCTGGCAGCCCATCAGGCCGACTTCATTCTGGGCTATGACTTTCAGGTACTCTCCAGTGTCGAATCCGGCATTCCGATCACCACCATCGCCACATCGTTTCAATATGACCCCCAAGGCCTGATGACGCATGATGATGTCACCAGTCTCGCCGAACTTAAAAACAAAACCATTCTGGTCGCCGGTAACAACCTCACCAGCTGGTGGCCATGGCTTAAAGCAAAATTTGGCTACAGCGATGCTCAGGTTCGCCCGTATACCTTCAACCTGCAGCCCTTCATTCTCAATCCGGATGTCGCGATACAGGCCTATCCATCATCCGAGCCCTTTCAGGCCGAGCAAGCCCATGTGAAGTCCAAATTCTTCCTGTTCGCCGATCAAGGCTACCCGCCCTATAGCGCCACCATCGTCGCCATGCAGGACACCCTCAAAAGCAAGCCTGACGTCGCACGCCGCTTTGTCAAAGCGTCCATGGAAGGATGGAAAAGCTATCTGAATAATCCTGCTCCCGCCAATGTCCTGATCAAAAAGGACAACCCGCAGATGACCGATGCCCAACTGGCATTCGGCATCGCCCAACTGAAAAAACTCAAACTGGTCAGCGGTGGCGATGCAGGCACGCTTGGTATTGGCGCCATGACCGATACACGCTGGAAAAAAACCTATGACTACATGGTCAGCGCCAA
>JASLEL010000260.1 GCA_030151145.1 Aquirhabdus sp.
AATAAAGGCAATCGGCTTGCCTGAGCCACGCAGGTGGCTGTGCACGGTCATCGACAGCATGCCGGTCTTGGGCGGCAAGAGACGACCGGTCCGTGAACGTCCGCCTTCGATGAAGTATTCGATGGGGTTGTTACGGATCAGGATGCTGTGCAGATATTCTTTGAATACTGAAGTGTAGAGCGGATTGCCCTTAAAGGTGCGACGGATAAAAAACGCACCACCGCGCCGCAGCAGGGCACCGACGCCGGGCAGATTCAGGTTATCGCCAGCGGCGATGTAGGGAATCATCATACCGCGCTTAAAGACCACGTAGGACAGCAGCAGGTAGTCCACATGACTGCGATGTGACGGGGCGTAGATCAGCTCGTATTCATCGGCGATCTGACGCACGCTCTGGAAATGATGGACCTCGACACCTTCAAACAACTGCGTCCACAGCCACGTCAGCGTACGGTCAAAGAAGCGGATGGCAGAGTACGAGTAGTCCGAGACGATCTCATCCAGATAGCCATAGGCTTCAAAGCGCACTTCGGGATAGCCGCGCTGGCTGTGGGCCATTTCGCGTTTGATGGCTTCGTTGACTGCGGGGGAGTTCATCAGGTCTTCGACCACGTTGCGGCGGTCAGAGAGATCGGGACCAAGCACGACTTCGCGCTGGCGGGTCAGATAGGCGCGCAGCTCATGTACGATATGTCCGGCAATACCCTGATGTTCGGCGATGCCTTGGGTCTGATGCTGCTCGATCAGTTCGCGCAAGGAGAGCGGATCGTGAAACTGGATAAAGGTTTGACGGCCATGGATGGCAATATTGACGGACTGCTTGAGCACACTCGGTGTCGCCCATGAGTCGGCGAACAAGAGCTTGAAAATCGAGTCTTCTTTGTCTGGCGCGCGTCCCCAGAGGATGGTCACGGGTACAAGCTGAACGTCCAGATCGTCATGTGCAATGACTTGGTCGACGAAGTGCAGTAATTTGGGCGGCAGCAGGTGATGTGGGGTACGGAATGGGTTTTCTTCATCGCCATGCTTAAGGTAAATCAGCGAGGATTTTTCCTGAATATAGGCACTCTGCAGCGGGTCTAGCGGCGCAGGCAGACCTTGACGGCGGGCTTCGCTATCGACCAGCAGGGCATTGCTCAGCGAATGCTCAAACAGCACATAGCAGACGGGTGCTTTATTGGTGATAGAAAGTGTTGTCGTGCCTACAGTGGCAGGCGTCGTGCCGGATGCTGTGGCATCAGCCGGTGTGTCTGCGGTAGAGTGGTTTTTCAGGGCATGCAAGCCATCGGGAAGTTCGCCTAAAACCTGTGGTGTTGCGACCAGTTCCAGCAGTTTCCCTGACAGGCGACGATACCAGCCGCCAAATCCAGCGCTTGATTTATTAGACATATGAAGCCATTCTCGATGTGAAAAAGTTCGCGTGAACGGATTGAACACACAACAAAAACGCTGCGGCAATTCGCCTGCGAGGTTTGACACTGTTTATATAAGGGCGCAAGTTCTCTTAAGGATACGAGGCCCAAACCAATCATGCCATAGCTTACTGTATTCTGGCGGCTTTTTGCGGCCGGATTTCAGCGGTTTTCGTGTCAAATGTCATCAGTTGTGCATGAGGATCGGGTATATGCTTACGCAATTCAAGTAGGCAATGCCATGCACGTGTGATGGTATATGCCCGATATGATGGGGATATTGCGGCGCTATTGCGAGTCAGTCATATCGTTATTTTTTGTTATTTGACGGTGCTGGCCCGCTTGTCTATGCCGTAGTCTGGCCCATCGCAAGTCTAGCGCATCAATGGATACGGATATGGAACCGAATCAGAATATCGAAACCAATTCACATGACGAGCAAGACTCACATGACGGGCAAGGCGCACAGGTCGCGTCTGGCCCCAATCAAGAATCCAGCCAGACCGTCGATCTGCCGACGTCTTATTTTGCCAAGTATTATTCGGGGCGTCCGCAGAGTCAGGGCGTGGTCAACTGCTATGCCTATAGCCGCAAGACTGGCGTGCGTCTCGACTATCTGTCGCTGTGCGATGTGAGCGAGGTACTGGCAAATGAGCCGGATGTCTTTGTCTGGATCGGGCTGTTTGAACCGGAGCAAGAGGTATTGCAGGAGCTGCAGCGCGAATTTCATCTGCATGAGCTGGCGGTAGAGGATGCCATGCGCGGACATCATCGCGCCAAGATCGAAAGCTACGAAGACATGCTGTTTATGCTGCTTCAGACCGCGCAACTGATCGAGGGCAAGATCCAGTTTGGTTCGACCGCACTCTTTTTGGGTGAGCGCTTCCTGATCACGGTCAGAAGCGGCGCGTCCGTCAGCTATCGCACGGTACGCACGCATTGCGAGCAGCATCCGCAGAAAATGAAATCACTCGGTCCGGGCTATGTACTGCATGGCATTCTGGACTTTGTGGTGGATAACTTTATGCCCATCACCCAGCAGTTGGGGGAGCAGATCAAGGGACTTGAGGGCAAGATTTTTTCGGAGAAATTCAGCAAAAGTACGCTGCGCTATCTGTATGACCTCAAGTCCGAGCTGATCACCCTCAAGCTTGCCGTCAGTCCTCTGCGCGAGATTTGCGGTTATTTTCTCTATCATAAGTCCGAAGGCAAGAGCTATTTTCCGAGCAGTGCCATTCCGTATTTTCGCGATATTCACGATCATGTGCTGGGCACGCTGGATGCCATCGAAGGGCAGAATGAGATCCTACGCTTAAGCATGGAGACGCATCTGGCGCTGGTCGGTGTGGGGCAGAACGAGATCGTCAAGCGTCTGGCATCATGGGCGGGGATACTGGCCGTACCGACCCTGATGACCAGCTATTACGGCATGAATTTCACCAATATGCCCGAGTTGCACTGGCAGTATGGGTACTATATCTGGGATGGCATCATGCTGCTGGCGACGGTGCTTCTGTATGTGAAACTGAAGAAGGTACGCTGGCTGTAAACACGCCTGAAGTCGATCAGTTCTGGGGCGGTGACAGTGCTTATGACTGGCGCGTTGACGTTTTTTACTGACCCATGCGTTCATGTCTATAGTCTTTTGCTGATCCAACGCTTTCGGTATAACGTAAGATATGTATCGGCATTGAATTTCTGTCCTACAGTTTTAGTCTGAGGGCTTTTTTGTCTGAGAGCTATAGTTAACCTGTTTTTGACCCGGCAAGCGGGAAGGAGCGCACCCCATGAGCAAATCCGTGGATGAGACCAAGCAACAACTGACCAAAGAATTGCTCGATGTCCTAAGCCTGGAAAAAATCGAAGAAGACCTCTATCGCGGTCAGAGCCGTAACTTTGTCGGTAATCGTGTCTTTGGAGGTCAGGTGCTGGGGCAGGCGCTGCGAGCAGCCAGCCTGACCACCGACGGCCGTCCGGCACACTCCTTACATGCCTATTTTTTGAATGCCGGTGATATCGCGGCACCCATCGTCTATCAGGTAGATCGTCTGCGCGATGGGCGTAGCTTTGTCAGTCGTCAGGTCCGTGCGGTGCAGTATGGCAAGGTGATCTTTACCATGCTGGCGTCGTTTGCACCGATTGAAGATGGGCTGAATTACCAGACCGAGATGCCTGTGGTGCCGGAGCCTGAGTCGCTCAAGACCGAGCAGGAGCTCAAGCTGATGATCGCGCCGTTCCTGCCAGAAAAGGTCCGTGCAAACGTGATGCGTGAGCGTCAGATCGAGCTGCGCCCGATCAATCCGAGCAATCCTTTTGTGCCTGTACCCGAAGTGCCCTCGCGTGCCCACTGGATGAAAGCGCATACCAAACTGCCGGATGATCCCAATCTGCATCAGGCGATCATTGCCTTCTCGTCGGACTTCTCGTTGATGGGTGCAGGGCTGATGCCACATGGGATT
>JASLEL010000029.1 GCA_030151145.1 Aquirhabdus sp.
ATCTGTACTGCCTTTTCGCACCCAAGCTGTAACAGACTATATTAAATGCGAATTGTTCCTAGTTGCACAATCTGCATCTTTTTGCCATATTTCATGGCGTTTTTAGCTTATTTTCTAAACCAGAACAATATCATACTGTTCCTGCGTATAGAGACTTTCCGCCTGAAACTTGATCACCCGACCGATAAAATGCTCCAAATCTGCGACTGCAGCAGCTTCAGTCGATAATAATTTATCGATGATGGCGATACTAGCGACCACGGTATAGCCGCTGGGGGCCTGATAGGCCCGCGCATAGCGCATGATCTCGCGAAAGATCTCATAGCAGACAGTATCCGCGGTCTTGACATAGCCACGCCCCTGACAGGTGGGACACGTCTCGCACAGGAGATGCTCCAGCGACTCCCGCGTGCGCTTGCGCGTCATCTCGACCAGACCCAGCTCCGACACTTGCGTGATCTTGGTCTTGGCGTGATCGCGGTCCAGCATCTTTTCCAGCGCAGCCAGTACATCTGTCTTATGCGCCTCTTCCTGCATATCGATAAAGTCGATGATGATGATGCCGCCGAGATTACGCAGCCTGAGCTGACGGGCAATCACATGCGTGGCTTCAAGATTGGTCTTAAAGACGATGTCTTCCAGATTGCGCCCACTGACGAACGAGCCAGTATTCACATCAATCGTGGTCATCGCTTCGGTCTGATCAATCATCAGATAGCCGCCGGACTTCAGATCGACGCGCGAATGCAGGGCTTTCTGCAGATCCTCCTCGACATGATGCAGGTCAAACAGCGGCCGCTCACCCGGATAGTGGCTGATCCGGTCAGCGACTACGGGTACAAATTCAACGGCAAACTCGATGATCTTGGCGTGTGCTTCGCGGGAATCGACATAGATCTTGGCGGTATCTTCACTCGCCAGATCACGGATGATGCGCTGCGGCAGGGGCAGCTCTTCATAGATGAGATTGCCCTGCACCTGCGTCATGCGTTCCTGTATATGCCGCCAGAGCTGAGCCAGATAGTGCATGTCGCGCTCGATATCGGTACGGCTGATCCCTTCAGCCGCAGTACGCACGATAATCCCACCGGGCAAACCACTGACTTTCTGGATCTCGTCAATCACCTGCTTGAGGCGCTCACGTTCTTCACTCTGCTCGATCCGTTGACTGATCCCGATATGCTGACCATAGGGCATCAGGACCAGATAACGCGAAGGGATCGACAAATCCGTCGTCAGCCGCGCACCCTTGGTGCCGAGCATGTCCTTCATCACCTGCACGGTAATCTGCTGACCGTTATGCAAGAGATCAAAGATATTGGGGGCGGACTGATTGCGCGGCCAGACCATGTCGTTGACATGCAGAAAAGCCGTACGACTCAGCCCGATCTCAACAAAGGCCGCCTGCATACCCGGCAACACGCGCACCACTTTGCCATTATAGATATTGCCGACCAAATCACGCCGGGCGGAACGCTCGACAAACAACTCTTGCGCAATGCCATTTTCAATCAGTGCTACCCGGCACTCCATTGGAGTGACATTGATCAGAATTTCCTCAGTCATGCCGTTATCCCATATCTCGTCATGCCGTACGTCATGCACGACAGCGCTTAAGTCTAATCCGTTATCGTATATCCGGCCTGCCTGAGCAGGTCCAGTGTCTCCACCAGCGGCAAGCCCACCACATTACTATAGCTGCCCGAAATCCGTGGAATGAATGCTGCGCCGCGCCCCTGAATGGCATAGCCGCCCGCCTTGCCTTGCGGCTCGCCACAGGCCCAGTAGGCCTGCATCTGTGCGACACTCAGCGACGAAAAGACCACCTCAGTGACCACGACCTGTACCCAGATCTGACTGTCGGTCGCCACCGCAACACCGGTCATCACCTGATGCGTACGCCCAGACAGTCGCTGCCACATGGCAAAGGCATCAGCCTGATCAGCAGGCTTGCCGAGTATATGCCCATCAATGGTCACAGTGGTATCCGCTGCGATCACGATGGCATCCGGTGCACGATCCGGCATATCAGCAAGCTGTGCCAAAGCGGCGGCGGCTTTGGCACGCGCCAGTCGGGCGACATAGGTATCGGGCGCCTCATCAGGCCATACCGATTCGTCAATCTCAATCACGCAGGGCTGAAAAGACATGCCCACCTGTGCCAGCAATTCTTTGCGCCGTGGCGAGGTCGAGGCAAGATAGATTTTGCGGTCTGAAGTCATCAGCGGTGATCCATGCTTAGACGCCACGCCAGCGGTGCAGTGCCGCATACAGTACAGGCCAGATCAGTACACTGGGCAAGAGCGATGCCCAATACCAGAGCGGCAGGATATTGCCCGCCAGACGCTGTCCCAGAAAATAAAGCACCATATAGACGAATGTCACCAGACCCGCAATGCCCCACAGATTAAAAAACGTCAGCATGCGTTTGTTGCGCGTCAGAAAACGCACGGCATACAGCAGTACGACAAACAGCAGGGCATGCAGGCCGATGATATTATCCAGCAGGAAATCCGTCAGGACACCGACAAAAAAAGTAAACCATACCCCGCACCACGCTGGTTGTAGCAGCACCCAGAACAGCACCAGCAAAAGCATAAAATCCGGACGCCAGGCCAGCAGAAAGTGCGGCAAAGGATAAACCGTCAGGATCGCCCCCATCAGCAGGCTGATCGGGATGGCCCACATCGGATCAGCCTTGCCCGACAGACGACGGCCTTTCATCAGCGTGGAGACATTATTGCGCAGCATAATGCGGTTTCTCCAAGGCCTGATTTGGTTTGGCACCCGTTTTACTGGTCTTCGAAGTCACGGTATCCGTATGCGGCTGTTCTTTGGCCAACGGTGCCGAGAACAGAATCACCACGTGATGCCCGCCTTCCAGCAACGCTTTGGGTTTCACCGCGATCTGGGCAAACTCGGTACTGCCCGTCCGCGATATCGCAGACACAGTCCCCACCGCATAGCCCGCCGGGAAGCGCTCACCGAGACCTGAAGTAAAGACCTGATCACCGACCTGTATATCGGCGGTATTGGGCACATATTGCAGCGACAGCCGTCCGCTGTCGCCAGTGCCATTGAGAATACCGCGCATACCGGTGCGCTGGATACGCACCGAGACGGCACTCTCTTTATCCGAGATCAAAAGAATACGTGAGCTGTGCGACATGACATCCATGAGCTGCCCGACGACCCCCTGATCATCCAGCACCATCTGACCTGCACTCAAGCCGTCATCACTACCGCGATTAATCACGAGGATATGGCGCAGGGGGTCTGGATCGGTACCGATGATCTCACTGATCAGCATGCGACCATCGATGATCAGCGGGGTATTGAGCAGACCGCGCAGGCGGGTGTTCTCTGCCGAGAGTTCTGCGAGCTTTTGCAGACGGACATTGTTTTGCAAGAGTTCAGCTTTGAGGGCGGCATTCTCGCGGCGCAGGCGGTCTTCGGACTGGGCCTGCTCGGTTAGCCAGTCTCCCGACAAGATCGGATAGCTGGCAAACACATACAAGGGGTCCATGGCCGAACGCACCAGATGTCTGGTCGGGTCAAACCAGTCGGCATGCTGCCAGTCTGCCAGCATCAGCGCGATGGCTGTGATCGCAGCCAATAGCGCTGGGCGCAGTGACTGGGCATCGCGGGCAAAAATATTCTGTTCCAACGACTACCCGCCTAAGAATAAACGCATTGTGTTGATGAATGTGACGGCACCGCAGATTTTCGCTGCGGTGCCTATAGACTGCCTGCTGTAGATAGTGCCTGATGTGATGCGAAGGGATCAACCCACAAACAGCATGTCGTAGTTCGGATTGTCGAAGTGTTCCAGCACTTTACCACCGCCACGAGTCACACAGGTCAGCGGGTCTTCAGCGACCACCACAGGCAGACCGGTTTCACGCGACAGCAGTTTGTCGAGGTTACGCAGCAGTGCGCCTCCGCCAGTCAGCACGATACCACGCTCGGAGATATCTGCGGAGAGTTCTGGTGGGGTTTGCTCGAGCGCAGTTTTAACCGCGCTGACGATGGAAGCCAGCGGATCGGTCAGGGCGGCCAGCACTTCGTTGGACTTGACCACGAAAGAACGCGGCACGCCTTCTGCCAGATGGCGACCACGTACTTCGATCTCACGGTCTTCGCCTTCCGAATCCGGAAAAGCCATGCCGATCTGCTGTTTGATCCGCTCAGCAGTTGTCTCACCGATGATACAGCCGTGCTCACGGCGTACGTAGTTAACGATGCATTCGTCAAACAGATCACCACCCACACGCAGGGAGTCGGAATATACCGAACCCGACAGCGAGATAATGGCGATCTCGGTGGTGCCGCCACCGATGTCCACCACCATCGAACCCACCGCCTGCTCAACCGGCATGCCAGCACCGATCGCAGCCGCCATCGGCTCTTCGATCAGGCGTACATCACGCGCACCGGCCTGCAGCACGGCTTCACGGATTGCACGGCGCTCAACCAGGGTCGACTTACACGGTACGCACACCACGATACGCGGCGTCGGTGGGATCAGGCGTTTTTCATGCACTTTGTGAATGAAAAACTGCAGCATGGTTTCGGTGACTTCAAAGTCGGCAATCACACCGTCCTTGAGCGGGCGAATCGCCGAAATATTGGCTGGGGTACGACCCAACATCTGCTTGGCATCCAGCCCCACAGCAGCAACCGTCTTCTGATGGCCACTATGGCGGATGGCAACGACGGTAGGCTCATTCAGGACGATCCCCTTTCCCGGGGCATAAATCAATGTATTGGCAGTACCAAGATCGATGGCAAGGTCGGTCGAAAACAACCCAAACAGACGCTTAAGAATCACAGGTTTTTCCTGAATAAAAGGGGGAATCGGCAAGGCCACAACTTTAAACGAAAGGGCGGATTGGAACAAGTCATGACATGTGACCACGTCAGACAATCCGGGGATTTTCTTTGATGGCAGGATGCCGTGACTCGCATCACAAACCCGGATAAATAAGTTGATTCTTTGGACAATTTCGGCCTGATTTCGCCCAAGAAATACCGATCCTGAGTGAATCCGATCTGCGTGCCACAGTTTAATTTTTACATAAAAATGCCTCTACTTCTGAATATCTCGTGAAAGCCGTCCAGATCACACAGGATGTGCATTTATTTCTGTCCTAGCCTCCTTTATGATTAGCAATCTGTAATATCATTCGCAATCTGGAAAACCTGATTTTGCAACCCTCCTCCGGTCTGTTGCCCTGCCTGCGACCCGATTTATGGTCTGACGGGACGGCATGACACCTGGTCAAGGAATGATTTTTTGATTTTGAGTACCCTATGACGACGACACAGACCACAAGCGTACTGACCGCAAGCGACATCGAAAAAATAGCCCGTCTGGCCTACCTGCAGATCACCGCTGAGCAGGGACAGCATTACGCTGCCGATCTCAGCAACATTCTCGGTCTGATGGATCACTTAAAGACGGTCGATACCGAGGGCGTCGCGCCACTGAAAAGCCCGTTTGATACCGCGCAGCCCTTGCGGTGCGATGTCGTGACCGAACCCAATCGGCGCGACGCCTATCAGGCGATTGCTCCTGCGGCACAGGATGGCCTGTATCTGGTCCCCAAAGTACTGGATTGACCTGACGACCACTGCGTCGACCATTGAATGCCACTGCGCAATTTGCATTCCGCCCTTGCGCCGTTTCTTTTAAAAACCCGATTTCCTGATGGCTTCGCTATGACTGAACTTCATCACCTGAGTATCCGCGGATTGGCGGAAGGCCTCGCTGCCAAACAGTTTTCCTCCCTGGAGCTGACCCAGCATTACCTGTCGCGCATTGACCGGCTGGATCACACCTACAACAGCTATATCAGCGTGACCCACGCACAGGCGTTGGCTCAAGCACAGGCCGCTGATGCCAGACGGGCTGCAGGTACCGCAGGTGTGCTGACCGGGATTCCCGTCGCGCACAAGGATATCTTTTGTACCGAAGGTGTCCGCACCTCGGCAGGCTCCAAGATGCTGGACAACTTCATCTCGCCCTATAACGCCACCGTCGTGGCACAAGGTCTGGATGCAGGTCTGGTCATGCTGGGCAAGACCAACATGGACGAATTCGCCATGGGCTCCAGCAATGAAAACTCCTACTACGGACCCAGCTTAAATCCGTGGAACATCACCCGCGTACCCGGCGGCTCGTCCGGTGGCTCGGCAGTCGCCGTCGCAGCGGATCTGGCGCCCTTTGCGACTGCGACCGACACCGGTGGCTCGATTCGCCAGCCTGCGGCCTTCTGCGGCCTCACCGGTCTCAAGCCCACCTATGGTCGCGTGTCGCGCTTTGGCATGATTGCCTATGCCTCAAGTCTGGATCAGGGTGGTCCGATCGCACGCAGTGCCGAAGACTGTGCTTACCTGATGCAAGCCATGGCAGGTCACGACGCCAAAGACTCAACCAGCGTCGATCAGCCGGTCGATGACTATGTCGCTGCGCTGCAAACCGCCAATCCGGACAAACCCCTGCAAGGCCTACGTATCGGTCTGCCACGTCAGTATCTGGCGGACGGTCTGGACCCGGATGTCAAAGCCCGTGTCGAAGACGCGCTGAAAGTCATGGAAAATCTCGGTGCAACGCTGGTCTGGATCGACCTGACCACGACCGATGCCGCCATCCCGGCTTACTATCTGATCGCCCCTGCCGAAGCCTCCAGTAACTTGTCGCGCTACGATGGCGTGCGCTTCGGCTATCGCTGCGAGACCCCAAAAGACCTGATGGATCTCTACACGCGCTCACGGACCGAAGGCTTCGGTACCGAAGTACAGCGCCGTATCCTGATCGGGACCTATGCACTGTCGGCAGGCTACTACGATGCCTACTACGTCAAGGCGCAGAAAGTCCGCCGTCTGATCCAGAACGACTTCCTCAAAGCCTTCGAGCAATGCGACGTCATCGCCGGCCCCACCGCACCGACCACTGCCTATGCCTTGGGTGCCAAGAAAGATCCGGTCGCCATGTATCTGGGCGATATCTACACCATCGCGGTCAACCTTGCTGGTCTGCCCGCCATCAGTGCGCCAGTCGGCTTTGATACCAGTTATCACGACAAAGAAGGCATTGACCATGATCACTGCCCACCGCTGCCGGTCGGCCTGCAGCTCATCGGTCCCTACTGGTCCGAAGCGCGCCTGCTGTCGGTGATTCATCATTACCAGCAACATACCGACTGGCACAAAGCCCGCGCCCCTGAGGCCACCGCCACTCAGCAAGGAGCAAGCGCATGAGCCAAGCCGCCAACCTGACTCAAACGACAAGTCAACTCATCCACGGCTGGGAAGTGGTCATCGGTCTTGAGATCCACTGCCAGCTCGATACCCAGAGCAAGATTTTCTCAGGCTCTGCCACCACGTTTGGTGCCGAGCCCAATACGCAAGCCAGTCTGATTGACCTTGCCCTGCCCGGTACCTTGCCCGTACTGAACCGCGAAGTGGTCAATAAAGCCATCCGCTTCGGACTCGGCATTGATGCCGAGATCTGTCGTGCTTCGGTCTTTGCCCGCAAGAACTACTTCTACCCTGACCTGCCCAAAGGCTATCAGATCAGCCAGATGGATGATCCGATCGTAGGCAAAGGTCATATCGATATTGTATTAGATGACGGCGCGACCAAGCGCATCGGCATTACCCGCGCTCACTTAGAGGAAGACGCCGGTAAATCCCTGCACGAAGACTATGCCGGCATGAGCGGTATCGATTTGAACCGTGCCGGCACGCCGCTGCTTGAGATCGTCAGCGAACCCGACATGCGCTCGACTGCCGAAGCGGTCGCCTATGTACGTGCCATGCATACACTGGTACGCTGGCTCGGCATCAGCGACGGCAATATGGCGGAGGGCTCGTTCCGCTGCGACTGCAACGTCTCGATCCGCAAGCCCGGTCAGCCTTTCGGCACGCGCTGCGAGCTGAAGAACATCAACTCGTTCCGCTTCATCGAACGCGCCATCAATGCCGAGATCGAACGCCAGATCGACCTCATCGAAGGCGGCGGCAAGGTCATCCAGCAGACACGTCTGTATGATCCAAACAAAGACGAAACCCGCGCCATGCGCAGCAAGGAAGAAGCCAACGACTACCGCTACTTCCCTGATCCGGATCTCCTGCCTGTGCATGTCAGCGAGACAGAGATTGACGCGATCAAAGCCGCCCTGCCAGAGCTGCCGGTGGCGCGTCGCGCCCGCTTTGAGTCGGCCTATGGCTTGAGTGAATACGACGCCCGTATCCTGAACAGTGCGCGTGAACTGGCGGATTTCTATGAGAGCGCGGTGACTGTGGCAGGCGTAGCTCAGGCCAAGCTGGTCGCCAACTGGGTGATGGGTGATCTTCTGGGGGCACTCAACAAAGCCGAAAAAGAACTGGCTGACTCCCCAGTATCACCCACGCAGCTCGGTGGCCTCGTTGCCCGGATCGCCGACAACACCATCAGCGGCAAGATCGCCAAAGTGGTCTTTACCGAGATGATGCAGGGTGACGGCGCGTCTGCCGATCAGATCATTGACGCCAAGGGCCTCAAGCAGGAAACCGATACCGGTGCCATCGAAGCCATCATTCGTGA
>JASLEL010000035.1 GCA_030151145.1 Aquirhabdus sp.
GCTTTGACCTCTGTCGTCAGATCCGCAGCCAGTGGCAGACCCCGCTGCTCTTCCTCACGGCCCGCAGTGAGGAGATCGAGCGCATCATCGGGCTTGAGATCGGCGCGGATGACTACTGCGCCAAGCCCTTTAGCCCACGCGAAATCATTTCACGCATCAAAGTCATCTGGCGGCGTATGCAACAGCCGACAGAAGCACGAGACCCTCAAGCCGCATCAGCCTCACTCGCCACCGCACCGACTACAACCGCAGACCCGCACCTGTCGTGGGGGCCATGGCACTATAATGCCACCACCCTGCAGATCCGCTACCACGATCAACTGCTGCAGTTGACCCGCTATGAGCTGCGGCTGCTGGAAGTGCTGCTCCGCCATCCTGAGCGTGTCTGGAGCCGCCATCAGCTCATGCAGAGTGCCTGGGAGCACCCCGATCACAGCCTTGAGCGCACCATCGACAGTCACATCAAGACACTGCGGCAAAAGCTCAAAGCCATTCATCCCTTGGATCCGATCCAGACCCATCGGGGCTTGGGATACAGCCTGAGTCGATCCATCGACTCCATATCTGCGGTCTAAGGGCATATGTCGATCTTTCTGCGCATCTGGTTGGCCTTCGCCATCGTCCTGCTGGCAGGCAGTTACTTTACCTTCAGCGCGATGCAAAACCAGATCAAGCCCAGCGTGCGCCAAGTGGTCGAGGAGACACTGGCCGACAATGCCAACATCATCGCCTCCCTCATCGCCGAAGACGTCGCCAATGGTCAGGTACAGACCCCAGCCTTTGGACAAAAGATTCGGGAAATCCAGCAGCGCAAGCTCGGCGCCAATATCTGGCATCAGCACAAAGATCATATCAACCAGCAGTTCTACATCACGGACAACCACGGTATCGTGATCTATGACTCGCAAGGACTGGCGGTCGGACAGGACTACTCGCGCTGGAACGACGTCTACCTGACTCTGCATGGCCGCTATGGCGTACGTGCCACCCGCACCGACCCCGAAGACTACAGCACCTCGACCATGTATGTGGCTGCGCCCATCCTCTGGCATGGTCAACTGATCGGCGTCGTCACCTTGTCCAAGCCCGGTATCTCGGTGCAGCCCTATATCAATGCCACCCATCATGAGATGCTGGTGCGTGCGCTGTGGATCGTGCTGATCTCGCTGGCCTGTGCGGCACTGATCGCCTGGTGGCTCAGGCATGGCATTGATCAGGTCCGCCGCTATGCCGTCGCCATGACGCCACAGGAACATCAGGATCGGACCGCAAGCACGGTACAGGGCAAAGACAACACCACACTCCCCATCAAACCCGCCAAGCCGCTGCGTTTCTGGGTTGCCAGTGAGCTGAATGAACTCACGCAGGCCATCGACCGCATGCAGGTCGCGCTCACCGATCAAGCCTATGTTGAGCATTACGTACATACCCTGACCCATGAGCTGAAAAGCCCGCTCAGCGCCATCACAGCCAGTGCCGAACTCCTGCAGGATGAGCTGCCTGCAGATGACCGTCTGCGCTTCGCCCGCAACATCCAGGAGCAGACCATCCGCCTGCAGCATCTGGTGGAGCGTCTGCTGCTGCTTGCGCAACTGGAAAAACGCAATGCCCCCATGGCAGGTCTGGAAAAACAGCCGCTGCCTTTGCTCGCACTCTGTCAGCGTCTGCTGGCCGCACGCCACGCACCGATCCAGAGTCGGCAGATCCATATCTCGCTGGAGGTCCCTGCCGATCTACTGGTACAGGCCGAACCGTTTTGGCTCGCACAAGCCATCGGCAATGTGCTGGATAATGCCATCGACTTCACACCCGAAGGCCGTCACATCGTGATCCGCGGCCTGCCCGCAGACGGCACCGATCCGATCCGGCTGCAGATCGAGAATGAAGGCGAACCCATTCCCGAATACGCCCTGCCGCAAGTATTTGACCGCTATTTCTCGCTACCGCGCCCGCACACCCAGCAAAAGAGTACCGGCATTGGCCTGACTCTGGTGCGCGAAGTCATGGCGCTGCATCAGGGACACGTGACCATCGACAATCTGCCACAAGGTGTACAGGTCACGCTGTCATTCTGATCCTAGATATCAACAAAACAGACTTCATACACTCCATACAGAATCCCGCATGACTTCACCGGACTTCATGCGCCATTCACCCCGTCCCCATCTGTCCCCTGCACACTGATTCCACCTTTCATCATGTCAAGGCAAGGAATCTTATGACCCGTTTTCTCACCTCCAAGCTGCTCGTCATGCTCGGACTGATGCTGCTGTTTGTCATCGGACTCGGCAGTATCAAAGGGCTGGTCCGCGAACGCCAGTACTATCACCAGCAAGTCATGGATGACATCGGCAACCAATACGTCCGCGCACAGACGCTCGCCACCCCGTTCCTCGTGATTCCGGTCACGACCCAGCATGCCTGTCCACAGGACGCCAAACAAACCTGTCCGACCACCAGCCAGATCATCCTGACCCCACATCAGTCTACGTGGCAACATCAGGTGCAGGTCAGTACAGACAACTTCAAGCGCGGCATCTATCGCGCCATCACCTATCAGGACAGTCTGCATGGTGAGGGTGCATTTGTGCTGCCTGCCGCCTTAACCACCCCAGAGCCTGATCGCAGTATCGCCTGGGACAAAGCCGAACTACGTCTGCCTGTCTCCGACCTCCGCGGTCTGGCCTCGCCGCCCGTCATGGATATCCTCGGGCAATCCCGCTCGCTGGATTTCCCGGCGGACGATCAGACCAATGACAGCAGCACCCCCAATCATCCCTTTGGCACGGCGTACCTGCAGACCGCACTGAAGCTGGATAGCAGCCACCCGCAGATTCCGTTTACGCTGCATCTCAGCCTCAACGGGATGGGCAGTCTGGCGATGATTCCTTTGGGTCAGTCCATGTCGATGACCATGGATGCCGACTGGCCTTATCCCAGCTTCTTTGGCGGTGCACTGCCACAAAAGCAGCGCGACAATCAGCGCTTCAGTGCCGCATGGCAAAGCAGCTACCTCAATCAGCAAAACAATCAGCTCCTCAATCTCTGCTTCAATGGCAACTCACCCGCCAGCTGTCAGACGCTGGAGACCAATGCCGCACAAACCGTCACCTGTGCGGACGGTGATAGCGAATGCAGCCATGCCAACAGCAAGACCGGCAGCGACGTGAACAGCAGTGCCTTTGCCGTCAGCTTTGTCGAAGGTGTCAACGGCTACACCATGACGGATCGCACGATCAAATACGGCCTGATCTTTCTGCTCATCACCTTCGGCACCTTCTTTCTGTTTGAAGTGCTCAAGCGCCTCGCGGTCCATCCCATGCAGTATGGTCTGGTCGCCGCCGGACTGGGCGTGTTTTACCTGCTGCTGCTCTCCTTCAGTGAGCATATCGGCTTTGCTGCGGCCTATCTCGGCTCCAGCATCGCCTGTATCGGTCTGATCAGCTTCTATGTCTACTTTGTGCTGGAACGACTGTCGCGCACGCTTTTGCTCACCACCATCCTGTCACTCATGTACGGCGCGATGTACGTGATCCTGCAGTCCGAGGATTACACGCTGATCTTAGGCTCCTGCCTGATATTTATGCTCTTGGCCATCGTCATGGTCCTCACGCGTAAAGTGGACTGGTATCAGTTGAAAGGATTGGGCGCCGGGGCACCGCAAGGCCCGTTTCCACCCGCGCTGCCCACCACGGAGAATCCATCATGAACCCAAAGCCACCCCAGATGAGTAAAGCCGCCCTGCTCTACTTCCTGCGTCGCGCGCATCGCCCATTCGTCAATCTGGGCAATGTCGTGATCTGCCCCGATGAGCATCGCTGCTATGTGTTTAGCCATGGTCAACTGCAAGACGTACTGTCTCTACCCTAACAGCCCCTGCCCTAACCGCGACTAGGCCCAAGAAAAAACCCCTCGTTCAAATGAACGAGGGGTTTTGATTGCATGACCGACAGAGGGCTTTACTTGCGGTTTTGCTTGGCCTGAATCTGATCCAGCAGGATATTGGCCGACTCAAGGACAAAGACCTCTTCTTCAGGCAAAGGCGGACGCTGAGTCAAAGACAGCTTAGCGCGCGACTCGGACTGCGCATCCAGCGCGATCTGATAGGTCTGCCAGTTCGGATAGGGAGCAAGCCCCGTGGCCTGACGACGGGTATTTTCGGCTGTCAGTGTCTCCGCCTCCAGATCCTTCAGCTCTTTGCGACGGACATCGATATCCAGTGCCAGTTGCTTACGGTCTTTGTTCTCGTTGCTGATGGCCTTGATGCGGTTCAGATAGATGAACTGCGCGTCCTTGGCCTGACGGGCTTCGGATGCGGTCGTCAACTGTGGTACCAGCGGCTTCAGGCTGTCTTCGCGCGTATAGGGTGCGGTCGCAATGGTATCCCACTTCAGCGGATTCTTGGCCTTGCGCTCGCCCATGTCTTCTTCGTAGATATTGACGAAGGGAATATCCGGGATCACGCCCTTATTCTGCGTACTGCCGCCCGTGATGCGGTAAAACTTGCGCTGGGTCAGCGTCGCCTGACCATAGGCAAGATTATCCAGCTGGATCTGCGCCGTGCCTTTGCCAGTCGTGGTACTGCCGACGACGAGGCCACGTTCATAGTCTTGTATCGCCGCCGAGAAGATCTCACTGGCCGAGGCCGAGGCCAGATTCACCAGCACAATCATCGGGCCTTTGTACAGTTCATCGCCGCCATCGGTATCGCGGAATACATTGACCGCGCCGTTGCCGTCACGGATCTGCACCACCGGACCCTGTTTGATAAAGAACCCGATCATCTTGGCCACCTCATCCAGACTGCCGCCCGGATCGCCGCGCAGGTCGACCACGAGGCCGTCGACTTTTTTGGCGTTCAGCTCAAGCAGGGCTTTTTCGGTGTCTTCGCTCACGCTGCGGTAGCTCTTGCCATCGCGGCGGGCCTTGTAGTTGAGGTAAAAAGACGGAATGTCGAGCACGCCGATCTTGTAGGGTTTGCCACCCCGGGTGATATTGACCACACGATCCTGCACGCCGGCATCGTCTTCCTGAATCACATCGCGCGTCAGGGTCACCAGACGGGGACTGGCGTCTTTGGCCTGTAGCTTGAGGATCACCTTGGTGCCGCGCTTGCCGCGGATCAGACCCACGATCTCGGTGGTCGGCCAGCCCACCACATCCACCATCGGCTGTCCTTCCTGTGCCACACCGACGATGCGATCACCGGGTTTGACCTGACCGGATTTGCTGGCGGGACCACCATCGACCAGTGTCTCAACGCGCGTATAGTCATCATTGCCGCGCTCAGGACGGATCGACACCCCGATGCCCTCAAGCTGCAGCGTGGTCTGGCGATTCATCTCCATCGCCTCGACCGGGGCAAAATACAGGCTGTGTGGATCGTAGGTTGCGGTCGCGGCATTCAGGATGCCTTCCAGCA
>JASLEL010000304.1 GCA_030151145.1 Aquirhabdus sp.
CCCCGATGCGGGACTTGCCGCTGAATGATCATCCGGGCAAACAGCCACCAGAACGCCAGCGCATACAGCGCCAGAGCGACATGAATGCTGAGCATCAGTGCCGGCGATAAATCCTGTAAGTGAGGTGAACTGAAGAAGGACATAAAATGTGAGCTATCCGGGCTAAACCAAGCGACTTCCGCGAGTCATTGCGCGATCATCTCGTCAGTGTAAACGATAATGGTACGCGATACCAAAACCTATAGTATATTCTTGCTTTGGAGTGGTTTTGAGGCGATAGTGCCTGAAAAGGGAATGCTGCGGTGAAATGCTGCGTTGATCAGGGAGGGGAGATATGTTACTGAAGAAATGGGTGCTCATATATGTCAGTGCCGGTCTGATCTTGGGAATGTCGACAGTTGTGCAGGCGGATACTTATACCTATACCTGCCGCGATCGACTTGGGCATGTCTCCTATGGTGATCATGCCTGTGGAAATCGGAGTCAGGAAGTCTCGCATGGTTATATTAAGCCGACGCCAGTGGTCGGGAGCATCCGATACCATCAGGTCAATCAAACCACCATCAACAATATCTATCAGCCTCATAATCCGGACATTCTGGATTATGAGCGGCAAAAACAGGAAGATCAGGACAAAGCCTGGAACAGTCTGCCGCCACTCGGCGTTACCCCGCAGAAATCTCCCGGCACATGGTATAAAACTCATTCAGCATATTAAAACCAATGCTAAACGGCGACAGACAGAGGCGCGATCATGACAGAGGCAACGCAGACACGGCTCTCCAGAGCAAAACATATGGAACAGGTACTGGCAAGCATGCGACGAGAGCTGGGTGATCTGACTCAGTATAGCAGTGCCGAGCTGCTGGATTTGCTGGCGTATTTTCAGGAGTTTTGCGTTACCCTTGAGGACGAGGCTCAAAGTCCGGATCGCCACCGCTAAGGCATGGGCTGACAGGATGCAATCGGATGTAGCCTGATCCACGCAAGACTAGGTTAACCCGAGTGAATGCGCTAGAATGCTCGTTTACTGCGGTCTATCCTTGCTGTGTGGATCGTGCACAAGAATCGGTGTTAATCGACAGGGCCAAGTAAGACATGTTGCCTTGTCTATACGTGATATGACCCCAATATACCGTTGATCATGAGGGATCATGGCTCGGGCGCATGGAGTAGGGCTTCCGGGCGGGTCATATTGTTTTTCTGGAATCGTTTTTTAGGTTTGCCATTGTTATGTTTGATACCTTAACCGACCGTCTGACGCAGAGTCTGCGCAATATCTCCGGCTCCGGCCAACTGACCGAAGACAACATCAAAGACACCCTGCGCGAAGTCCGCATGGCGTTGCTCGAAGCCGACGTAGCGTTACCTGTAACGCGTCAGTTTATCGAAAAAGTCAAAGCCGAAGCGCTGGGTCAGGAAGTCCTCAAGCAGCTCTCGCCCGGACAGGCTTTCGTCAAGATCGTCTTTGATCAACTGACCCTGATGATGGGTGAGGCCAATGAAAGCTTGGACCTGCGTGCGAAACCACCCGTTGTGATCCTCTTGGCGGGTCTGCAGGGTGCGGGTAAGACCACGACTGCAGGTAAGCTGGCCCGTTTCCTCATTGAACGTCAGAAGAAAAAAGTCATGACCGTCTCGGCCGACGTCTATCGTCCTGCCGCGATCGAGCAGTTGCGTCATGTTTCGGCGGATGTTGGTGCGCTGTTTTCGCCATCCGATAGCAATGAGTCGCCATTGGTCATTGTCCAGCGTGCGATTGAGCAGGCCAAGATCCAGTTTGCCGATGTGCTGATCGTCGACACCGCCGGTCGTCTGCACGTGGACGAAGAGATGATGGATGAGATCAAGGCGCTGCACGCCTCGGTTAATCCGACCGAGACTCTCTTTGTCGTTGACTCCATGACCGGTCAGGACGCCGCCAATACGGCCAAAGCCTTCAATGATGCGCTGCCACTGACTGGCGTGATCCTGACCAAGACCGATGGTGATGCGCGCGGTGGTGCGGCGCTGTCGGTGCGTGCCATCACCGGCAAGCCGATCAAATTCCTCGGGATGGGTGAGAAGCTTGATGCATTGGAGCCTTTCCACCCTGAGCGTGTGGCTCAGCGTATCCTCGGCATGGGTGACGTACTGTCGCTGGTCGAAGAAGTCGAACGCAAGCTCGACAAAGAAAAAGCCGAGAAGATGGCGAAAAAGCTGCAAAAAGGCGGCAAGTTTAATCTCGAAGACATGCTGGTGCAGTTTGAGCAGATGCGTGCCATGGGTGGCATGGCGGGCTTCCTTGACAAGCTGCCGGGCATGAGCGGCAGCGGTATGCAGAAAGCCGTACAGGATGCACGTCCTGAAAAAGAAATGAAGCGGATGGAAGCCATTATCCAGTCCATGACGTTCAAAGAGCGCCGCAATCCCGATCTGATCAACGCCAGCCGTAAGCGTCGTATCGCGGCAGGCTGTGGTATGGAGATTCAGGACGTCAATCGTCTGCTCAAACAGCATGAGCAGATGGCCAAGATGATGA
>JASLEL010000017.1 GCA_030151145.1 Aquirhabdus sp.
TGCCTGCCGTAAATCAGCTCTACGGGTTTGCCATAGCGCGCAAGCAAAGCCTCCGGCTCACTGCCCATCGCCAGCACATCGGACACGATGCTGGTCTCAAAAAACAGCTTGGTCATACGCAGGCGCAGGCGCTCTGCGCGCCGCCCGGATCGTGCCGAAGCCAGCTCCGGGCGTGACTGGATCCAGTCCACCAGATCCTGCTCGGATTTGACCGCAAGCAGACTCGGACTGACCCAGTGACAGGCCGGCATCGGCGCATCGACCAAGACCAGACGCCCGACCCGATCAGAATGACGCAGTGCGAAATGCAACGCAATCAGCGCACCCATGCTGTGCCCGACCAGATCCACCGTGTGTGCATCCTCGCCCAGCGCGCCAATCACTGCGATCAGATCCTGCATCTGCTGATCCAGATCATAGCCTGCAGCAGGCGTACTGCTCTCCCCATGCCCCCGCAGGTCATACAGCACGACCCGCCGCGATGACGACAGCGGCAGCGCGATCGGGGTATACCACGACGCCATATTGCCCGAGATCAGCCCATGCAGAAAAATCACCGGGCGTCCCTTGTCCGGCCCCAAGGCCAGCACAGAGAGATTCACATCACGACAGGTCAGGGTTTGCATATCCGCTCCCGATAGATGTCGATCATGGGTTTATGCACTCAGTGACTGTGCGGCAGGTTTCGCTGCCAACTGCTCAACCACGCTCACCGCGCCCGCGATCCCCGGTGCCGCGCGCAATGCAGCGCCCAGACGGGCAGCCTGCTCGGCATACTGCGGGTTATCCAGCAGTTCAAGAATCGTGCGCCGTGCGGTCGCAGGCGTCACCTTGCCATGTCGCATCGGCAGACCTGCGCCCGCATCGACCACCTGACGCGCCACCACAGGCTGGTCATCGCGAATCGGCGAGACGATCAAGGGCAAGCCATGACTCAGGGTCTCACAGACTGTGTTATGCCCGGCATGTGAGATCACGGCATCGATCTGCTTAAGTAGCTCCCACTGCGGCACAAAATCACAGATCAGCACATTCGGCGGTGCAATAGAGGCCAAGCTGTCTGGCGCGACCATCACCGCCTGAATATCATCAAGCCCATCCAGCGCCTGCATGATCACCTCAAAAAAGCGCGTATCGCGGTCACGGCTGACCGTGCCCAGACTGACGTAGAGTTTACGTGTGTCCTGCTTGAGCCAGTGCCACGGGAAGTCCACATGCCGTCGCCCCGCACCCTGCGATGGGCCTATAAACACATATGGCGCCTCAATACGCGGATGCTCCTGCCCGACCAACTCCTCAACCGAAAACACCAGCACGGCATACGGCGAAAAATCCGGGCGGTCGACCACCAGCTCTGGCGGCAGATAACGCGATTGCAGTGTCTGATATTGCTCAGCCACCCAGGCATCCAGCATATCCGACAGCTTCAGGATCGATGCCGAAGTCGTGACCGAACTCAGCCACGGCAACTGATACTTACGCGCCACCAACGCACCGGCAGGCATCTGATGATCGACAAACATCACATCAGGCTTAAAATCGTTTACCGCCGCTTCGATATGCGGGATGCACTGCTCGGCCATCGGCATGGTGTAGTCTTCAAAGAACAGCCGCACACTCTCAAGGCCCCGTACCGGTGGCACCTCAATGCCCGTGACTTGGTCGCCCTCATCCAGTGAGTAGACCCGCGCGCCCTCTGGCAGACGGCTGCCGATGCGGCGTACATGCACCGCCCACGCGACCTCATGACCCGCATTCACCAGCTCGCTTGCCACAGCCAAGGCTGGATTGAGATGGCCAACCAGAGGCGGTACAGTAAACAGGATTCTTGCCATGCTGTACTCCTAATGCCCTGTGGTCTCTAGTGCGTCATGAACATACTCAGCCAGTTGCCCGACCGACAGCCCGATCAACTCATGCATATTTTTGCCAGCCAGCCAGCCAGCGATGTTTAACTGCGTACCGAAGTGCTGCTGGATTGCATTGGCGATTTTGACAAACTCAATGCTTTCAATTTCCAGATCATCATTAAACCGGGTATCAGGCTCAATCTCGTATTCCAGAATCCAGTCTTCATTGATCGTCTGACGGATCTTCTCGACAACGATGGCAAATACGTCTTCAAAAGTCTGTGACATGGATTCCTCTCCTGCTCTGTCCTAAATTGATAATGCATTGATCTGCGGTGCGACCAGAACTGTAGCAGCCTGCGTCGGCAGCGCCACACTCCAGCCCAGCACATAGTCCTGCCAGTGGTGCGTCACGATCCAGTGGCCCTGTATACAAAACAGATCATCCATGCGTGCATCAATCACGTATTGATGCAGATGACCACCGATCCCGGTGCCCTGACGCTTACCAAACACCTCTTTGGCGACCCATGCACGCGTAAACACAATATCCGACGGCTCTATCGACTGAGCAAGCAACTTACGTTCCGATGTCGTAAATGCCATGGACAAAAACGCCTCATCGCGATGCTCGATCCGCTCGATATCAATGCCCACTGGCGCATCACCGACGATGGCCGCCGCCAGATGATCCTTATGCGCAATCGACAGGCACAGCGTAATCGGCACCTGCTCGGTCACGTTCGGAATCACGTGCGGCACGCCCGCCTCGGTATTGCGGATCACCATCTCCTGCGGATAGACCGTATCCTGCCCATGCGCCCGCAACCAGCCGCGTACGGCATCTTTGGCGGCGACTCGCCCGCTCAGCCAGTGGCGGCGACGTCTGGGCGACAGTCCATCGTAGACCGTGCGTTCGCTCGCAGTCAGATAACGACGGCTGATATAGTCGCGCAGGATCGCCGTGTCATAAGTATCGCTGAACAACATGACATTGGGAGGAATCGCCCGCGCTGCCGTACAGTGCGACAAGTCACGCGAAGCCTCCCAGAAAGCCTGATCCATCTGATAGCGCCGCGTCCGCCAGCCCTGTATCGTGATCCGCACCTGACCCGCAGCATTGCGCAAGATGTGATCACTGACACAATTTAAACCATCCAGTTGGCGAATGCGCACCTGAGCCAGATTTTTTTCGCCAATCACGGGATCTGGACCATGAAAACAGATCCGGTCCACCCCGATCGGCATCGCAAGGCAATTCTCCGGCTGCTCCATCACCCAATAGCCTGCGAGCTGCCCCATATTATCCAGGAGTGCCCCCGACCCCTCCGGCACGCGCAGCACACCGTCGATCCCGTCACTGCCAATGGCCTTGAACTGCTCAACGCCCTGATAGGCCGGACCATGGAACATCCAATGCTCATCATAGAGGGCCTTGGCATCAACCCGAGTCGCCCGAGGCGCTTGTAGGGGTGCAAACGCGGTCTGCTCGGCCACGGGCCAGTCTGGCGCAATGCTCACTTGTGCCTTAAAGTAACCAACGATCTCGACCATCACCGTATGCACATCCAGCGACTGCATCACGATCTCAGCCACGACCGGCTCGGTCACCACCAGCCAGTTATAGGCCTGTATGTGGCTGACTGCCGTCACCTGCCATGTCGAGCCCTGTGCGCGTAAAGCCTCAACCACCGCCTCACGCACCAGCATGACTTCCATCGTCAGTGGCACGACCGGATGGCGGTCGGCAAGGATCGGCCAGCCCGGACGCTGCGGATACAAGGCATGATCAGCCACCAGTGGAATCGTGGTCGCCAGATCCAGCACCCGCGTCACGCGCAGATCCAGCATCACCGCGACCGCTTGAGCCACAGAGGCCACCGGCAAAGCCAGCCCCAAGCGTT
>JASLEL010000061.1 GCA_030151145.1 Aquirhabdus sp.
CCACGACCACCCGATACCACGATGCGGGCAGCGGTCAGTTCTGGACGGTCGGACTTGGCCAGCGCTTCGCTAACGAAGCTGGATTTACCCAGATCATCGGCTTCGGATACGGCTTCAACAGCAGCTGAACCACCGGTTGCAGCCGCTGGATCAAAGGCAGTACCACGCACGGTGATCACTTTGATCGCATCAGTACTTTGTACGGTGGCGATGGCGTTACCGGCATAGATCGGACGCTCAAAGGTATCGGCCGATACGACTTTGGTGATCTCAGAGATCTGGTTCACGTCCAGCAGTGCTGCAACGCGTGGCAGTACGCCTTTACCGATCGAAGTCGCTGCAGCCAGGATGTGGCTGTAGGATTTGCCCAAGCTTGCAACCAGCGTCGCAACGTTTTCTGGCAGTTGATGCGCATAGGCAGCATTGTCAGCCAGCAGCACTTTCGAGACGCCAGCCACTTGAGCAGCAGCATCGGCGACGGCTTGCGCGCCAGAACCGGCAACCAGCACATGGATATCACCACCAATGGCTTTCGCAGCGGAAATCACATTCAGGGTGGCGGATTTTAAGCTGGCATTGTCGTGTTCGGCATAAACCAAAATAGCCATTTGGAACTCCTAAAAAACGGAATACGTTTTGTAAAATCGGTTAATCAGTTAAAAAGCGTTTGAATCCGAAAGGATCAGATCACTTTGGCTTCGTTTTTCAGTTTTTCGATCAGCTCGTCTACCGACTTCACTTTGATACCGGCTTTACGTTCTGCTGGTGGGTTCACGCTCAGCACTTTCAGACCCGAAGCAGTGTTGACGCCATAGTCAGCTGGAGTCTTGGTATCCAGCGGCTTTTTACGGGCTTTCATGATGTTTGGCAGAGCGGCGTAACGTGGCTCGTTCAGACGCAGGTCGGTGGTCACGATGGCTGGCAGCGGCAGGTCAACCACTTGTGCACCGCCGTCGATTTCACGCTCAACTTGCAGGGTCGTACCATTGACGGTCACTTTGGATGCGAAGGTACCTTGACCTACGCCCATCAGTGCAGCCAGCATTTGGCCGGTCTGGTTGTTGTCATCATCGATGGCTTGTTTGCCCAAGAGGATGATTTGAGGCTGTTCTTGATCAGCGATGGCTTTGAGGATCTTGGCAACCGCCAGAGGCGCAACCGCATCATCGGTTTGAACCAGAATACCACGGTCAGCACCCAGCGCCATGGCAGAGCGGATTTGCTCTTGTGCTGCGGTTGGGCCAACGGAAACCACAACAATCTCAGTCACTACGCCTTTTTCTTTCAGACGAACTGCTTCTTCGACAGCAATTTCACAGAAAGGGTTGATGGACATTTTGACGTTGGTCAGATCAACACCGGTTTTATCCGCTTTAACACGAACTTTGACGTTGAAGTCGACAACGCGCTTGACAGCGACAAGAGCCTTCATAAAATTCCTCGGCTTGGCTAGTGGATACAAAAATCTGATGCGCGAACGCAATCGCAATGCGTGAACCGAAACAGTTCACTTTACTATTCGACGAACTTAAACCACGAAGGCGATCTGTAACAACCACCCACCCCATTTAAGAATAAGCCCAGAATAAATTAAGAGTGCGCAATATATTGCTATTTGAAGGCGCTAAGGTCAAGCCAAAATCACCCACAATCCACAAAATTGACGCACAGGGCGCACATGATGGCGAGGGTCACCAGCATTCGCTATGGCCTGACTGACAAGTCTCTCGAAAATTTTCGCAAAATGCTGCATTTTTGATTTGACAATGATCATTGTCTATTGATATAAAACCATTATTGACAATGGATGCTGTCAATATAAAACACCCATCAGCAGCATCACATACTTCGTGATTTAAACCTTATATACAGCGAGGTCATCCCTCATGGTCAGCACTCATCAGCCGCTTACAACAACAGCCTCCGCTCTCAATCCCAGCGCATCTACGATTACGGTGCGACGACCGGACCTCAGCTTTGATACTCTGCCCAAATATTATTTTGACCACAACCCACTGCTGTCGCACTTTCTGACCGCGCTGTCATTAACCTTCCCGCATGGTGAACGTTTCTTCGTGCATAGCGTGCGCACGGTGCGCGACCGTATTCAAGACCCAGCCCTACAGCGCGATGTCTCGGCCTTTATCGGTCAGGAAGCCATGCACAGTCATGCGCATGAAGACTTTAATGAATACGCCAAATCCTATGGCCTCGACGTGCAGCCGATCATTGATGATGAATATCAGAAGATTGAGCAAGCCAAAGGCATGTTAAACGAGAAACAGCAGTTGGCCGTCACCTGCGCACTGGAGCATTTCACCGCCATCATTGCGCAATACTTCCTTGAGCATCCCGATTTTCATCAGAAACTGCACCCCAAGGCCGCTCGCCTGTGGCTCTGGCATGCCTTAGAGGAGACGGAGCATAAAGCCGTCGCGTTTGATGTCTATCAGGCGATCTTTCACGATGATGTGGTCCGCAAACGCACCATGCGCATCATCACCACGACCTTCCTGACTCGCATCAGCTATATAACGCTGCGCCTGATGCTGCAGGACAAAGCCGCCCGCTGGCAGTTCAAGCAGCACTGGCAAGCGGTACGCGAGCTGCAAACCATGATGAAGACACTACTGCCGGCCTATCTGGACTATTACGATGATCATTTTCATCCAAATCAGCACGATAGCCGCGCACTGACCGCCGAATGGCGCGATGCACTGTTTGCCGCTTAATATGACTTATGCGTTACATGTAAAATTTAAAAAAGATACATGTAACGCAATTTATTTGCGCAGCCGCGCACGCGGATGGGCTTGATCATAGACCTTGGTCAGGTGTGCAAAATCCAGATGGGTATAGACCTGCGTGGTGCTGATATTGGCATGACCAAGCAACTCCTGCACCGCCCGTAGATCACCACTGCCAGCCAGTAAATGTGAAGCAAAACAATGGCGTAATAAATGCGGATGCAGATGCTGCGCAATGCCCGCCCGCATGGCCTGATGCGCAACCCGCCGCTCGATAGTGCGCGGGTGTAACCCCTGTCCCAAGCGTTCGCTGACGAATACATGTAACACACCTTCATCCGCCCATAGCGCCCGATGCGGCAGCCAATCATCCAGTGCTGCCAGTGCCTTGGAACCGATGGGCAAGATACGCACCTTGCGACCCTTACCCGTCACCGTGACCAGCCTGCGCGGCAGGTCCAGCATCGGCAATGTCAGCTCCGCCAACTCCGATAGACGCAGCCCGCTGCTATACAGCAGCTCCAGCATGGCACGATCACGTATCCATAGCCGAGCCTCATCAGGGTCGGTCGGCGCAGGCTGATCCAGCAACTGCTCGACCAGCTCCGCATCCATGACTCCAGGTAACGGTCGCGGTGGACGTTTGATCGAGAAATCCTGCGCGGGATTCTGGGTCAATACCCCCTGCTCAACCAGCCAACCGGCAAAATGGCGAATCGCCGACAGCTCGCGCTGCAGACTGGCGGGAGATAATCCTTCCATCTCCATCCGAAATCCCGCAAAGCGCTTGAGCGTCGCAAGATCCAAGCCAGACAACACGTCGCTCTCGGCACGATCGCCATCTGTATCCGCTGCCATAAAACGCAAAAGCCCACGCACATCGCGTGCGTAGGCTTTAAGCGTATGTCTTGATCGCTGCGCGGTAGTCAACTCAGATAGCCAGCGTGTCAGCAGCGCTTCATCGGACATCGTTGTCATCACTCACTTTTATCAATACATGTAACTCACCAAAAAGTTACATGTATCAAATCATATCAAATCAGTCCGGTCCGAATCTGCAGATCCAGATCGCTCAGGCGCTCCGGTGTACCCACATCAACCCAAGCACCACGATACCACTCCCCACTCACCTGCCCAGCCGCCATGGCCTCACGCAGGATCGGCGCGAGTGGTGCCTTACCCGGCGCAAGCGTAGCGAAGAGCTGAGGCGACAGCAGACTGATCCCGGCAAAGGTATGCTTGTCCTCGCCCTCGCTCAGCACGCGATCACCCTCTAGCGCAAAATCCCCTTTGAGATGCTGCGGGGGATTGTCCACCAGCACCAGATGCGCCAGATCCGTACCCAGATCTCTCGACGCCAGTGTCGCCACATCGAAGCGAGTCCAGACATCGCCATTGACCAAGAGAAACGGCTCATCACCCAGCAGCAGCAATGCCTTCTGGATGCCACCCGCCGTCTCCAGCGGCTCACCCTCGTGCGACCAGTGGATACGAACGCCCAAAGCGCTACCATCCCCCAACGCCTCGACCAGCTTGTCGCCCAGCCAGGCGGTATTGATCACAATATCGTGTACCCCTGCGCGTGCCAGTGCTTCGATGTGCCAGACGATCAGCGGTTTGTCGCCGACCGCAAGCAAAGGCTTGGGCGTATGCAGGGTCAGTGGACGCAAACGGGTGCCCAGACCCGCTGCCAGAATCATTGCGCGCATAGATCGCTTCCTGTCTTGATTTGAGCTCACAGATAACCCTGTAGCAGGGCCATACTCTCCGGTGCTTCGACCAGAAAGGCTGGCAAGATACGATCACGCAGCCATTGGTGGAATTCTGCCAACTCCGCATACTCGGCAGTCTCTTCTAAAAGATAAAGCAATACCAGTGGCAAATCCTTCAGATAGCCCGCCTTGCCGTCGCGATAATACAGCCGCGCAAAGATCCCCAGCACTTTCAGGTGACGCTGTGCACCCATAAAGTCAAACCATGACTTCATTTGCTCAAACGACACCTTGATATAGTCCTGCACCGTCTGACGTTCCCAGTAGCCATGCAGCCAGCCATAGACGCTTTTGCTCGGCCACTGCACGTAGGCATCGCGCAAGAGCGAGACAATGTCATAGGTAATCGGTCCACTGACCGCATCCTGAAAATCAATAATACCGAGCGCTTCAGAGTCCCGCAGTACCATCAGATTACGACAGTGATAATCGCGGTGCACCACCACCTGCGGCTGTGCCAGCGCCTGCTTGGCGAGGAAATCATAGGTGCGCAAGAGCAGCGTCATCTCATCCGCAGAAGGCTGCAGCGAGAGGTATTTTTTGAGGAACCACTCATCAAACAGACTCATCTCATCAATGAGCTTGGCTTCGCTATAGGGCGGCAGCGGATAGCGGCTATCGGCGGGCGCGTGCTGCAGATGCACCAGCTGATTCATGGCCTGCCCGTAGAGCTGGTCGACATTGTCTTCTGCCAAGACCTGCGACAGCACGGTATCGCCAAAGTCTTCCAGAATAATAAAACCCTGTACCGGGTCGCTTGCGATGACATGCGGCACCCGCACGCCATGCTGGCTCAACATATGATCAATCGCCAGAAACGGACGGGTGTCTTCTTTGGGTGGCGGCGCATCCATGACGATCAGCGAGGAGTGCGTCGCGTGAATCGGGGTGTTCACATCCTGTACATGCAGACGGTAATAGCCCCGAAAGCTAGCATCACCTGTGAGCGGAATGAGTTGAAAATTATCAGTATCAAGGTGTTCAGCGA
>JASLEL010000068.1 GCA_030151145.1 Aquirhabdus sp.
TACACCGCGATAAAAAAAACGACCATGACTGGTCGTTTTTTTTATGCGTATCCAAGATAAGTCTGATGTGCTGTATGCAATGCAGAAGCGCAGATGGACCTGTACTGCCCATCTGCGTATGGAATGGATTAACCAGCCTTACTGGTTATCGTCGTCATGCATATCGTGAGCGACGGTATTGGCATTGTCCTGACCTGTCGTGCAGCCTAAGCAGCGGTAGAAGGTCATGCGGGCCGGATCGACCACGAGCTTCTGTGCGCTCTCTTTGACATTACCGCCGAGCAGGCTGAAAGGTAGCGTTGCGATAAACAGACCGATACCACCAACTGTGGCTACGACACCAACTGGACGTACCAGACCGGCATCCAGTCCCATGGCGTAGACCGATGGGCGGGAGTTATCAAAAGTATCGTCTTCGACGACATCGGTTGCAAAGCTATGGACGGAGGCACTCATCATGCTGACGAGCAAAACGGATGACATGAGACGTTTCATACTTTTTCCCTGAGTAGACATGGCCATGATGTACTCCTTTCATGTTAGTGCAGACTGTAACGCGATGTAACAGGTCGCGCAAGCCCTCGACTAAGGATAATTGAAGGATTTAGCCGGTTCGTATTCGAAATACAGGGCGGCGATCACGTTATTGCGGCCACGGCTGACAAATGGCACAGTAGACACTGGCGCGCTGGCCGATCTTGAGATTCTCAAGCGGTGTCTGGCAGCGTTTGCAGGGTTCTCCGACTCGGCCATAGACGTCCAGCGTCTGCTGAAAATAGCCATTTTCGCCATGACCATGCACATAGTCGCGCAAGGTCGAGCCACCCTGTGCGATGGCTTGTGCAAGGATGCGCTTGATCTCGGTGGTGAGGCGCTTGATTTCGATAGGTGTCAGGCTCTGAGCGGGGCGTGCGGGATGAATGCCGACGTGAAACAGCGCTTCGGTGGCGTAGATATTGCCAACGCCGACCACGATATGGTTGTCCATGATCGCGGATTTGATGGCGACGCGCTTGTTTTGCAGCATTTCGCGCAGGTAGTCGCTGGAGAAGTCCGGGCTTAAAGGCTCAGGCGCGAGCTTGGTCAGCAGTTTTTCGGAAGTATCGTCCAACCACAGCAGGGCACCGAAGCGTCGCGGGTCGTGATAGCGCAGTTCGATATCATCAAAGCGCAGGATGACGTGATCGTGTTTGCGTAGCGGGGTATCGGGCGGGGTGAGCGTGAGGCTACCGGACATGCCTAGGTGCAAGAGCAGGATGCGTGCAGACTGTCCGTCCGGAGCGATGAAGCTTGCCAGCAGGTATTTGGCCCTGCGGTCAAGCTGCGCCAGTTGATAGCCTTGTAATGCGGTCAGATCTGTCGGCACGGGCCAGCGCATGCGCGACTCGCGCACTGTGACAGCGGAGACCGTCTGCCCGATGAGGGGCAGGAGGCTGGTCTTGGTGGTTTCTACTTCGGGTAACTCAGGCATGGGCTATTTCGCTATCAAATCTCATCAGTCTTAGATCAGGACGCGCCAGACAACCAAGAGTAGCGCAAGCAGACTGAAGACGACAGACAGCAGCCACGCACTCTGTGTCGCCAGTGCGATCAGGATGATGAAGCCACTGCCCGCCAGCCAATCGCGGCGGCGGGTCTGGATGATGTCCATGCGCAGTTGCTGCAGCTCGCGCCACTGACGGTCCTGCCATTCGCCCTGCTGACGCAAGCCATGCAGGCTGTCGATGACGAGCGAGGGTAGGTCGGTCGCACCCATGAGGATATCCGGGATCTGCTGGCCGATATCGCGCAGGGTGGTGACAGGATTCATGCGCTGGCGCACCCACTCGGTCAGGATTGGCTTGGCGAGTTTCCAGATGTCGAGCTGTGGATAAAGGTCGCGCCCCAATCCTTCGACATGCACCAAGGTCTTGATCAGGAGCATGAGCTGCGGCGGGATATCGAGCCGATAGCGGCGGGCGATATCCATGATCTGCATCAGGATACCCGCGAAGTCGAGCTGATCCATGGGCTTGGAGATCATCGGACTGACCACACGGCGCATGTCGCGCGTCAGGGCGTGCTGATCGGTGCCGGGCGGTATCCATCCCGCCTGATGTACGATCTGGATCAATTGTGAAAAGTTGCTCTGGATCACGGCCAGCAGCATGCGGGCGATGGTCAGACGGTCATTATCCGATAGCTCGCCGACGATGGCGCAGTCGAGTGCGATAAAGCGCGGATTGGCCGGATTTAAGGTCTCGACGAAGACATTGCCCGGATGCATGTCGGCATGGAAGAAATTATCGCGGAAGACCTGCGTAAAGAAGATCGTCAGACCTTTCTCGGCAAGCTGCGCCCGATCCATACCCAAGGATTCAAAGGTAGCAAGATCGGAGACCGGCACACCCGTGATGCGCTCGGCGATGAACACGTCACGCGTGCTGGAGTAGACCTCGGGCACATACATCATGGATGAGCCCAAGAAGTTATGCCGCATCTGCATGGTGTTGGCGGCTTCAAGCGCAAGGTCCAGCTCGTTGAGGATCACCTGACGATAGTCGTCGATAATCTGGCTCAGGTGCAGGGCTCGAGCGGCTTCGACACGCACTTCCAGCCAGTGACCGAGCCACGCCAGTATCTCAAAATCTTTACGGATCTGCGGTTCGATGTCGGGGCGTACGACTTTGACCACGACCTCACGTCCATCATGCAGGGCTGCGGTATGCACCTGCGCAATCGAGGCGGCGGCGAGCGGCGTATCATCGAAGCGCGCAAACAGCGTATCGATGGTCGCGCCCAGTGATTTCTCGATCCTCGCCTTGGCGATGTCAGTCGGAAAGGGATTGACACGATCCTGTAGCAGGGTCAGTGGCTCAAGCAGGGTAGGCGGGATCAGGTCGCGGCGCGTCGAGAGCAGCTGGCCGAGCTTGATAAAGAGCACGCCCATGTCCTGCAGGGCATTCTTGAGGCGCAAGGGATCCTTGTTATGATTGTTCCACGCGGCCGGGTGCAGGTGGATCAGTGCCATGGCTGGACGCAGCTTCTCGGGCAACTGGTCAGCAGGGATTAGCGTATCCAGACGATAGTGGGCGGCGATGCGCCAGAGGGCGAGCAGACGTTTACGATGCGGAATCATAGGGACAGCGGTTTCCAGATCAAAAATGGAGTCGTCAAGAAGCGTGTTATCGCGCGTGGCGTCGTATGGCGATCAATACTCATTGCTGCTGGGCCTCTTGCTGGATATGGGTCGCAGCGTCTTTTTGCGCTTGGACCCGGGCGAGTCTGGCTTGCAGGCGCTCGAGATCCGCCTGCAGATCCTGCAGGTATTCGGTCTGTGCGTCATGCTCAGGGCGCGTGGCGAACAGGCCGCTGTCTTCTTTCAGCCATTCACTGGCATTGGTCCACAGGGCTTTGCTGGTATGCCGGAGTGCACGTTGACCGTGCTGCAGCATCTGACCGATCTGCGCGGCGGGCATATCGCCAATCAGCGGCGCCAAGCGGCTGGCGACTTCGGGCTCGGCCTCTGCCATGATGCGCTGCAAGGACTGCAGGAGGGCCATATCGCCCTGGATCGGGATATTACCGGTACTGCCGGGCTCGGCACCGATCAGGCGCGCCAAGGCCACCAGATGTGGTACATGCAGGGTGGTCGTGGCCTTGATGGGCGCACGTATTTTGTCATAGGGACGTTGTTCAAAAATACTGACCGCAGGCGTCTCGTCCTGACCGAGCGCGGTGGGGGAGAGACGCACACGACCTTGGTCAAAGGTGACATCGACCGACAGATGGGGTGCATCGACCACGATGCGTAACAAGCGTGCTTCGGGCACGGCAAGTTGATCCAGCGCATGGCGCGTGGCTGCATCCAGATCAATCCAGTCGTTAAACAGACGCTCAAATGCCGCCAGAGCCAAAGTCGTGATCATGTCCGTATCCTAGAAAAACCCGAGCGCCGCACGGTGTCCGCGCGGGCGACGCATATGCTGCGATTCCTGCACCATCATAACGGAAAAATCCGTCCGTGATGCAGGAAGCTGTGTTGCAAGTCGTGACGCGGTGGTTTATTTAAAACCGCGATGCAGCGCGACGATGCCGCCAGTCAGGTTGTGATAGTCGCAACTGACAAAGCCGGCAGCCTGCATCATCTGCTTGAGCGTGCGCTGATCGGGGTGCATACGGATCGACTCGGCGAGGTAGCGATAGCTCTCGGAGTCATTGGCGATCAGCTTGCCCATGATCGGCAGCGCGGTAAAGGAGTAGAGGTCATAGAGCTTGGACAGCGGTTCAAAGACGGGCTTGGAGAACTCCAGCACCAGCAGACGACCACCCGGCTTGAGCACGCGGTACATCGAGCGCAGTGCGGCATCTTTGTCGGTGACATTGCGCAGGCCAAAGCTGATGGTCAGCAGGTCAAAGCTCTCATCGGCAAAGGGTGCCAGTGTCTCAGCATTGGCAAGCACAAAGTCCACATTGGTACAACCCTGATCCAGGAGGCGGTCACGACCGACGGCCAGCATGGACTCATTGATGTCGGAGAGCACCACACGACCGGTTTCACCGACTTCACGGCTGAATACGCGCGCGAGGTCTCCGGTACCGCCTGCGATATCGAGTACATGCTGACCACGGCGCACGCCCGACAGGGTAATAGCAAAGCGTTTCCACAGGCGATGGATGCCCATGGACATCACGTCGTTCATCAGGTCGTATTTGCTGGCGACCGAGTGGAAGACTTCAGCGACTTTGGCTTGTTTCTCGGCTGTTGCGATGGTCTTATAGCCAAAGTGAGTGGTTTCCCCGACCGAGCTGGCCGATGTCGCCGTGTTCAGCGTCTGCTGTTGGCCTTGCGGGGTACCGGCGGGCAGCGGTGCCTGCTGAAACGGCGAGGCTGCGTCGGTCGGCAGCGGCGCGGGAGTGGCTTTGGCATCAGTCATAGGAGATTCCATCATCGGGGTGAGGATGAGCCATATCTGGCCATCGATAAAAACAGGTGCATCTGCCAGTCGATCAGCAGGGCGTGCAGCTAGAGTAACGCATTTTTGGTCGGCCCGGAATTGATGCGGGTCAATTCCGGGTAGGTCGAGTGTCAGCCTGCGAGGCTGGCTACGGGGATCTGACGGTCAAACGGATCTGGGTCACCGGCATGCACGCGCGTGATGATCTCGCGTTCTTTTTGGGTGAATACTCCGATAAACTCTTTGGCCGAGGCGAGTGGTTTCATGGCGGCAAAGCCTTCGGAGATGAATTCGTACATGGGCATGAAGTCGCGCTTTTCGGCGGCACCACGCGCCATCTTGAACGCGCTCTGGACCACGAAGGAGCGTACGTATTTGTCCAGATTTTCACCCAGCTGATCCAAGAGATCCATCTGATGATTGCGGGCTTCGGCCTGATTGGTCTCAAGATACAACTGAATAATCGCCGCATCATCGGGCTCATCGGCATTGAACTCACGATGTGCCAGCATATGCTGAGCCAACTCCATATCCAGCTCAATGGCAAGGACCGCCAGTTCGATGCCGTCACTGCCGGTTTTGATGGAGCTGGACGGCACGAATTTTTCAAATTTCTGTGCTTTTTGGACGACACGCTCGATCTGTCCTGCCAGAATCTCAAAATCCGGACCGGCATACAGGCGGGTGAGGAAGTATTGGGTCATCAATGCATGATTCGGAATCGCAAACAGTGCCTGATGCGTGTGCTGCATGCGCTTTTTTTGCCAGTTTTGTATCACTGCAAGCTCGGCGGCAAGTTTTGGATTATGATGGAATTCCAGCGCGCGGTAACGGGCGAGAAGTGCTTGCATAGGGGCGAAACTGGACATGGATATAAGTCGCTTCTAGATTGAAAAATATGAATAACGCCAGTTGCATTGATCTTATCGCATGTGGGTAGCATGCTGATATGCCCCTAGACAGACATCGATGTGATCTGCACCGGGATACAATCTACACTGGGATAGCGTGCTGGCTAGACGTTTTAACGAAATCGTCATCAAAAGACAAGTGTAGTTGTTTAATGCAACTGGATCAGCATGCATGATCGGTGAGAAAGTTTTCATTTTAATGATGCCCTAGATATAAAAAGGGCGTGTGATGTGCGTCTGATCGGGCATCACGCAGGATACAGGAGAGCGTGTATGGAAAAGCAAGAGATCCTTGATCCGTCTGTGGCCAGTGAACACGCGGAGGGCATGCCTCCGGTACAGGCACTGCATCATAACCCGGAAAGCCTGCGGCTGGCGCTGATCGAGGCCCAGTACGCACTGCGGGATACCAAGGACAAACCGCGTGGTCGGGGCGTCGTGATCCTGGTCAGCGGCATCGAGATGGCAGGCAAAGGCGAGGCCCTGTCGCAATTGCGCACCTGGGCTGATCCGCGGCTGTTTAAGGTGCGGGCACGCTATCCGGTCGAGCCGACTGCGCCGCTGTGGCGTCAGGATGCGGCTTTCTTGCCCGAAAAAGGCGAAGTCGTGATCCTCTTTGGCAACTGGTATGGCGATCTGATCAAGGCGCATATGGCCTATCAGCAACACAAAGCTCAGAAAGGCGACAGCAAGAAAAAAACCGACAAAACCGATGAATTACGTGCAGAACGGCAATGGGTGACGGGAGCCCGTTTTCAGCGCGAGCTTGAGCATCTGCATGCCTTTGAAGCCGATCTGCGGACGCAGGGCATCACGGTGTGCAAATGCTGGTTTGATCTGTCGTGGGAGTCACTGCAGAAACGACTGGATAAGGTGAATAAAAGCGAGCATCGCTGGCTCAATCTGCATGGTCTCGACTGGCGCGACAAAGCGCAGTATGACGCTATACAGGCCCTGCGCCCGGACTTGGGCCATGACTGGATCATGATCGATGGTGAGGATGCCGGTAAGCGTGATCTGCAGTTCGGCCATGTGGTTCTGAATGCACTTAAGGCGCCGCGCAAGGCAAGCCCAACCGCAGCACGCCGCTGGTCACTGGCGGAGATTCCGGCCATGCTGCATCTGCCGGATCGCAGTGAGATGGAGAAAGAAACCTACAAGGCGCGCCTAAAAGCCGCGCAGGCACAATTCGCCCGCCTGATCCGCACTCGCGGTGCACGGTCGCTGATACTGGTGTTTGAAGGCATGGATGCGGCGGGTAAAGGCGGCGCGATCAGCCGGGTGGTGGCACCGCTCGACCCGCGTGAATATCAGGTGCATCCGATTGCGGCACCTGAGGTGCATGAGCTGCGCCACCCTTACCTGTGGCGTTTCTGGTCGCGGCTGCCGACCATGGTGCATGATGCGGGGGGCGTGACAGTCTTTGATCGCTCATGGTATGGCCGCGTGCTGGTCGAGCGCATCGAAGGATTGACGCGCGCCGGAGAGTGGCAGAGCGCCTATGAGGAGATCAACCGCTTTGAACGTGACCTGATCTCAGGTGGCACCATCATTGTCAAATTCTGGTTGGCGATCAGCTATGATGAGCAGGAGCGGCGCTTTGCACTGCGGCAGGAGACGCCGCATAAGCGCTTTAAGATCACGACCGAAGACTGGCGCAATCGCAAGCACTGGGGCGAGTATCTGCAGGCGGCGGCGGATATGTTTGTACATACCGATACCGAGCATGCGCCATGGCAGATCGTGGCGACCGATGACAAGTATACGGCGCGCATCACGATTCTGGAGGCGCTGAACCGTCATTTGGAGAAAGTGCTGTAAAGCAGGCCAGCAATCAAACGGAAAATCAGGCAGGACGGCACCTGAGATGCTGCCGTCCTGTGATGAGGATTACACTGATTTGGATTGACCATTGACGACGCGTGTCGTGCTGCCGTTTTTGTTCTGCAGTTTTTTGGCGAGATCGTAGCAGGCGTTGATGTGATCCAGCGCAACGCGGCGCATGACGTAGTAGCCCATGCCTGCTGCGACGATCTGCCCTCCCAGCGGGATGAATTTGACGACCTGTGTGGTCAGGATGCGGGTACCCATGTTCTGGATCGACAGGCGCACGACGCTGCGGGTAGCGACGAGCCCGGCAAACTCAACGCCGCGATCACGTACTTCTTTCCAGTGGATATGGCGTGTCTCGGAGTCAAAGGCGGGCATGCGCTCTTCGGCAAGGCCAAACTTGCTGCTGATCACGGGCAGTAACTGACTCAGCATACCCGCATCGACGGCCACATCCAGAAAAGGGACGGGGATGGCGGCCACGCCAGCCGAGACGTAAGCGCGGGTCTTCACCATGGCGATACATTCGCGGCGGATGACATCCAGATCCAGACTGGGGTCGATGCTTTCAGGCAGTTTGTCGAGTTTCATGGCGCGCGCGTCCGTTTGTGTCATGAGAATGGATAATGAACTAAAAAAAACCACCCGAAACAAGCGATGCTGGATCGCACGCCGTTTCAGCGGCAATCCACTATACAATAGCATCGGACCAAATATACAGACCATATGTAAATACTTCGGTGGTCAGCGAGCAGCGTGATCTGGTCGCACACCACGCATTCAGGGACCGCAGGCAATCCATGCTTCAGATCATACAGAGTCAGCGTATCGAACGTCTCTTTGACGAGATGCGGGGATTCTTTGCCCAGCATCGGCTGGGAGTGTTTGATCCTTGGCAGATTCTGGTGCCGTCGCATGGCGTCGGGCAGTGGCTGAAGCAGATGCTGGCCGATGTGGATGGGATCGCTGCGCAGGTCTCAACAGACTTCCTCGGCGCTTTCCAGTGGGAGTGGTATGCACGGCTTGCGCGCGAGGAGGGCATTGATCGTGCACGGGTACAGGCGCCGCTGTCGGCGCGCCTGATGCGTTGGCGCATCTTTCAGTTTGCCTGGGCGGCGTACCGGATGCAGCATCCGGCGGCAGACGAGGTTGTGACGGAGTTTGATGCCGCGCATCTGCAGCAGGCGGGCGTACATCTGGCGTTTCTGTGGCAGAAAGTCGTTGCATCGGCCCACCATCAGGCGCGGACTGCCCAGACTGCGCTTGATGCTCAGGATGCCGAGGTGCGGCAGATGCTGTGGGTCTGGTCGGCACAAATCGCACAGGTCTATGCCAATTATGTGGTCTATCGTCCCGATTGGCTGCGCATCTGGGGGCGTGGTCGGCTGATCGACTTGTCGCCTGCTGAGACGTTGTTTGCCAAGCCTGAGCAACCCGACTGGCTGCGTACGCGCTATCAGACCATGCAGGTCTGGCAGGCGTGGCTGTGGCGGGTGCTGTTTGCCGAGACCTATGCAGCGCGGTCTGGGGAGGTGACACGGTTTTGGCAGACCTTGGCGACCATCCCTGAAGCCCGGACCAAGCTGCCGCCCTGTCTGGTGGTATTTACCGTGATTCAATTGCCACCAGCAGAGCTGATGTTCCTGCGGCGGCTGGCGCAGTATGTGGATGTGGCGCTCCTGCACTATAACCCCTCACAGGAATATTGGGCTGACCTCGTGGACAGTCGCTGGCTGGCGCGGCAGCAGCGTGCCTTGGCGGTCCCTGTTTCTGCTACCTCAGGCAAGGGGCAACAAGAGCTGGATTTTTCATCCCCACCAGATCTGGATGACGACCTAGACCATGATGCGGATGATGATGCGCAGGCCGAGATGCGTGCGCGGCTGGCGATAGAGCTGCAGGGGCGTGAGACGCATCCGCTTCTGACGCGCATGGGCAAGCAGTCGCGTGATGTCTTTAAGCTCTTGGTCCAACTGGCAGGCGGGCAATACAGCGATGATGTCCGCGAGGTCTGGACTGATGCATTCATGCCGTGGGAGCCCGGGGCGCTGGGCAGCCCTGCGACGCTGCTCCAGCAACTACAGGCCAATATCCTGCATCTGTCACAGGAGTCGGTATGGTCGCTTGTGCCGAGTGATCGTTCGCTCATGATCCATGCGTGTCACTCGACCTTCCGTCAGCTTGAGGTGCTGCGTGACGAGATCATCCAGTGGCTGCGCTCGACGCGGCATCAGGATGATCCTCACCAAAGACATCCTGCGGACATCCTCGTGCTGGTGCCGGATATCGAGCAGGCGGCACCGTTGATCCGTGCCGTGTTTAGCGTGGCACGCGGTGTGGGTGAGACGGGTGCGCAGGAGGTGGTGATTCCGTTTGAGATCACGGGTCTGGTCCCGGCGGATGTCGAGGAGCTGTGGCAGGCGTGGTCGGGCTGTTTTAGCCTAGTGATGCAGCGCTTTAGCTGTGAGGCGCTCTTGGACTGGCTGGCGCTGTCGCCCGTGCAGCGTGCCTATGGCTTGACATTGGCACAGGTGGCACGGATTGGTGAGTTGCTGGTCGAGGCGGGTTTTCGGCGTGGCTTTGATGCGGCGCACCTGTCGGCACATTTAGCTTCCGGCGATGATGATGTGCGCTTTACCTTTCGTTTTGCGCTGGACCGGCTGATTCTGGGCATCGTCATGCCGACCGACACGCTGTATGACGGCTGCCTGTCGATGGACAGTATCCGCCGTGATGATTTTGAGCTGATCACGCGGCTTGAGCAGGTGTATCAGGCCTTCGCGCGACACCGGCAGGCGTTGTCGGTCGAGCATCATATGCTGGACTGGCTGGCGTGCTTGCAGCAGACCCTGCGTGAGGTCTTTGAGGCGGAGCGGGATACGCGTGGCTACGCCGGACTGATGGAGGCGCTGAATGAGATGATCGAGGGCGTCAGCAGCGCAGCCACGGTTCATGATGCATCCGATACATCGAGCTCACTCAACAGCGGTAGCCTGCCATTACCGCTGATTCTGGAAGAGATTCACCGCACATTGCTACAGAATGCCCAAAGTCCGGTGCCGACGGGACGGGTAACCTTTGCCAAGCTGGGTGCGCTCAGGCCGCTGCCGTACCGGGTCATTGCACTCCTCAATCTTGACGGCGGTGCTTTCCCCAAGCGTGAGCCACCCAATGCCTTTGATCTCATGCAGGCCTTCTCGGCGCGGGTCGGGGATCGCTCGAAGACCGAGGATGACCTCGGGGCTTTGTTGGATAGTCTGCTGTTGGCGTCGGATGCCTGCTGGCTGTTTTATAACGGTCAGGATGTGCAGGACAGCCAGCCGCGGTTGCCGTCGGCACCGATACAGGAGCTGCTGGATTTCCTCACTGAGCGGGTGGCGGGTCCAGACATAGATACGCAGCCGATGGATCAGATCCATGTCCGGCATACGCTGTTGCCATTTGAGCGGGCCAATTTCCTGCCGCCTGCGCCGATCGGCTCGGATTGCCTGTGGTTTCGTGTGGCGCAAGCATTGTCTGGTGGCGTGTCTCGTATAGACGATGCGGCGAATGCGTCTGTTTCCTTCTTGCCGCGTGACTGGTGGCGGACGGTGCGGGATGTCGTTCCCTTTGCGGGTGTACTCAACGCCGAGCACTGGATCCGCGATCTCTTGGCGCCAGCGCGGCATTTCCTGCGCGAGGCCCGCATCGGGCGTGTGCTGCCCGAAGAGGGCATGACGTCGCGCGAGCCTTTAACCCTCAATAAACTCGATGAATATCAGTTGCGCGAGCAGTTCCAGAGTGCACGTACCCGGCGGAAAACCCTGCAATCTGAACAATGGCTGGCACAGCTTCCGGTCGGTGCTGCCGGGCCTGCTTACTGGCAGAAGAGTGAGCGTGAGCAGGCCGAGATCCTGCAGCGCTTAGCGCAGTATGGCGGTGAGCTTACGCCGACCACGGCAAGACGGGTACCGTTGACGACCCGCAGCCAAGACTGGTCGATCCTGACCCATGTGCCTGAGGAGCAGGCGACAACGCGCTGGCTGGGCCTTGCGCCGAACAGCGGTCAAGGGCGGCACCGCTTGCGTTTCTGGCTTGAGCATCTGCTGTGGCAGGTGTGGCGTGGTACTACGGACGCTGATGTCGCGGCGGGTCGTGGTCAGCGCATCGGGGTGTTTAGCCGGATCACACTCAGCGCCCCGCCGATCACCGCTACACAGGCGATAGACTACCTTGAGCCCTGGCTTGCCGTCTGGCAGCAGGCAGGTGGTCAGCCGCATGTGCTGCCGCCCGAGATCGCGATCAAAGCCTATACGCTGGATAAACGCAAGCAAACCCTCAACCTCCCGACGGCAGAAAAAATACACGCCCTGCTGCGCGAGTGGTTGGGGCAGGGCTTTGACCTTCATCGGCGGCCTGAGCAGAATGAAAACTGTGTGTTGCATCCCGACTGGCAATTGATCCTGCAAGGTCAGGATACTGCTGCGGCATTCCTGCATTTCCTTATCCATGACAGTGAGGCTCGCTATGCGCCGATTGCGCTGCATGTGACGGAGGAAGATGGCATGTCTGCGGTACAGAACAAGGAAGCCGGATGATGACCGATCATCGAGAACACGATCATAGCGAGCCGCGTCTGCAAGAGCTGCCGCCCGCCCTGACCATGGCGCTCTCCGGGCTGCATCTGATCGAGGCGTCTGCCGGCACGGGCAAGACTTGGGCGCTGTCGGCGCTGATTGTGCGTTTTCTGATTGAGCGGCGGCTGGAGCCACGGCAGATCATTGCCACGACGTTTACCCGGGCGGCGGCAGCCGAGTTGCAGGAGCGGATCCGCCAGCGTATCCATGGCATCTGGACCCTGCTGCATGAGTCGCTGACCGATGTGGCGCAAGCGCGTGAGCGGGCGACACTTGCCCATGATTTGCTGGGCGTGTACGTGTTGGATCGGCTGTCTGCAGCCGGTCGGGTCGAGGCCTATCAGCATCTGAAATTGGCCTTGTCGACGTTTGATGAGCTGTTTGTCGGGACGCTGGACAGTTTTTGTCAGAAAATCTGGCGCGAGTTTGCTTTTGATATTGGCGGTGGCGAGGCGCGTGAGATCAGTGAGGAGACGGACGCGCTGACCGAGGAGCTGATACACGATGCCATCCGTGGCTGGCGCAGCGCTCAGGCACCCTTCCTCATCGAGCAACTGGTACTGTCGGGGCGCATTACCGATATCGAGCATCACGCTGGCGTGGTGGCGACGGCGCTGAATTTTCTTGGGGCTGAGATCGCGCCGGTTGCAGCGGCCCAATTGGATGGCACGGCACTTGAAGAATGGCAGGCGACAGCCACTGATCTGGCGTGGCTCGACTGGCTGACGGCATGGTCTGGCCTGAGCGCGAGTTTCTATGGTGGACGCAAGCTGGCCCAGCATCATATGGCTTTGCCCGAACTTGTTGACTGGATGAAGACGGCGACGGTGGCAGACCTATTGGCGCTGGATGAGGATACGTCCATCGCGCAATTACTTAGTGTTTTTGCCGAGGATAAATTCAGCACCAATTTTAAAAAAGACGCCTTTACCTCCGCGCAGGTTCAGGTGCTACTCGCATCGAATGTGTCAGATGCGGTACGGGCCTTTGTCCAGATCAGGCAGGATCTCTTGGCGGTGCTGACGCAGGCCAGACGCCATCTGCACTACACCATTGCCCTGCATGTGCGTGCGCAGTTGCCCATCCGCCTTGCGGCTCAGGCCGAGACGACATTCAGTACCCAGATGCACGGATTGGCGGATGCGCTGTGGCGCGATAGCGGCGCGCTGTTGGCCGAGCAGATTCGCTATCGCTATCCGGTTGCGCTGGTGGATGAATTTCAGGATACCAATCGCGATCAGGATCGGGTGATTGAGCGTATCTATCGGCAGCCATGGTGCAATCCAGAGCAGCGAGCGGCTGTGGATATGCCGTGCCTCGTGCTGGTCGGTGACCCCAAGCAGGCGATCTACGGCTTTCGTGGGGGCGATGTGCATACCTATCTGGCGGCACGTGCGCAGGTCGCGGCTGTAGGGCAGATCCATGCACTGGATCAGAACCAGCGTTCGGTGGTGCCGTTGGTGCAGGGGGTCAATGCCTTCTTTAGGCAGAATGCACAGCTGGGCGATGGCGTGGATTATCCCGAGGTCAGCCCTGCTGATCGCGGACATGCGCCACTCATGGATCATGGACGGGAGAATCCCTATCCTTTGCGCTTTATCCAGCTCACGGCCAAAAGTGACGCTCATCCAGCCAGTGATGAGATCAGCCAGACGGTGTGGCATATCATGCAGCTCTTGCAGGACAGTGCGGCAGGACAAATGTCGATCGATGGTCGGGTACTCCTGCCTGAGGACATCGCGGTGCTGGCCTCGTCGCACCGCGATCTGGATGCGGTGGAGGCAGGGCTGCGCGAGGCGGATATCCCGGTCTGGCGCCAGTCACGGGTCAATGTCTTTCAGAGCGTGCTCAGTCATGATCTGGCGGCGCTGTTGCAATTGATGCTGTCGCCGTATCGCGAGGATGCGTTGCGTCGGGCGCTGACTGGTCGGCTGATCGGTGAGGGGCTGAGGGCACTGGATCAGCATAGTCAGGATGCGGGCTGGCTGGCTGAGCAGCAGGCGGCTTTTGCGGAGGACGCGCTGGTGTGGCAGCGTTATGGCTTCTTGTCCGCATGGCAGCGGATCGCGGCGCGTTATCGCGTCTTTGAGCGTCTGTCTGATGCGACGCCCGGTGAGGCCATGCTGGCCGAGCGGTCGCTGGTCAATCTGCGTCATCTGATCGAGCTGCTCCATCGCCAGAGCGAACGGCGGATGGGACCGCATCATTTGCTGGCGTGGCTCTTGCGCCAGATTGCAAGTCCAAGCGAGCGCGGAGATGAGATCGAACGACCGCTGCCTAGCGTGAGTGGCGTGCAGCTCATGACCATCCATGCGTCCAAGGGGCTGGAGTTTGCCATTGTCTTTATGATTGGTCTGCCGGAGCGCGCCAGTCAGGGCAATCCCAAAGCTTCAGAGACCATCCTGTACGTGCAGGACCAGATCCGCATGATGAGCTTTGATGAGGGGGATGAGGCGAAGCGTGCGCAGCATGTCGAGCGTGAGGCAGGTGAGGAGCGTCGCCTGCTCTATGTGGCCGCCACGCGGGCCAAGTACCGTCAGTATCTTTATCTGAAGGCACCGAAAAAAGACACCCCGTCTTCCTTCGCGCATTGGCTTCCCGAAGGGGTGCAGGCATTGATCGATGCGATGCCGGGTCAGGTGCGTGTGGCGGAGGCGCTGAAGGCGGCTGTCGATTTCCGTTATCGTCCTATCCATGCCAGCCCAGAGATGGCACTGGTCGCACGTCCATCCGGTCAGCGCTACTATGCGGGATGGGGGATGACCAGTTTCAGCGCCCTGATTCGGGATGTCGGGCATGGCGCAGGTCGGCCTGATCAGGCGGGCCTTGCCGCGGATATGCTGCTTGGGGAATCCGTTCCGGTCGCCGATGATGGTGATGCCTCGGATGAGTATGAACAAATGCAGGATGATGCGGTGGATATCACAGGTCCGAATGATACGACATTGCCTGTGCCGTTTGCTGCGCCTGCCACGGACCTGCCTGATATACGCTTTCGCTTTGAGCGCGGTGCCAATGGCGGGAATTGCCTGCATAAGATCTTGGAGTACCTTGATCCGCGCTTTGATGAGGCGCGAGTGGCCGTGTGGACCGAGACGTTTGCGCGCCAGATGCAGCACCATGGCATACAGGGGGTAGATCCTGAGGAGATGGTGCCGTGGTTTCGTGACATCATGCAGGCACCGATCAGTGGCGGGACCACGCTTGCGGGATTGCGTTTTCAGTCGCGGGTGCGGGAGTTTGAGTTCCATCTGTCGCTCGGCGATGAGACGGTCGATGGCCCGCGTCTACTTGACCGGCTTAAGGAGGCGGGGATCATCGTGCCCGAACTGCCGGTGACCCGGGCGGTACGCTATCTCAAGGGCTTTGCCGATCTGGTCTATGAGCATGACGGGCGCTTTTATGTGGCCGATTATAAGAGTAATTTCTTGGGTGATCAGCGCGATGACTACCATCAGGCAGCCATGATCACCAGCATGGCTGAGTCCGGGTATTGGCTGCAGGCCAGTGTCTATTTGGTCGCGCTGCACCGCTATCTGAAGAGCCGCAAGGCCGATTACCAGATCGAGCGGCATCTGGGTGGCGCGTGCTATCTGTATTTACGCGGCATGCGCGCAGACGCCGCGCAGACGGGGGTGGTGCACTGGATGCCAGCGCCAGAGTTGATTCTGGATCTGGATGCGATCTTGGGGCAGGGGCGAGGAGGATCTGATGCAGCATGAGACAGCCGTGCTGACAACGACGAATGATCGTGAGCACCATGACGATCAGGACGAGATCCCGGCATGGGCGCGGATGCTGGCGCAGCATCTCCTGCAGCGGCGGACCATGAACACCGTCGATGAGCGCCTGTATCAGCGTATTCTGGCGCTGGGTGCGGCATTGGCGCGTGGCGATACCTGTCTGATCGAGCAACGGTGTGATAGCGATATCTCTGATCCGCTGGTGGTCAGCGGAGATGCGGCGCAGCAAACCCCGAAGCCACTGGTGGTCGAGCTGGCGGACACGCAGCAGTATTGGTATTTCTACCGTCACTGGCAGCAGGAGCATACATTGGCCGAGCGTCTGGCGGCTTTATTGGACACACAGCATCGGCCTGCGAGCGTGCCGGTCGCCTTTAGCGCCGATGATCCGCTCAATCAACTGCAACGCGAAGCCCTGATCCGGGCTGCGAGCATGTCGTTTACCCTGATCACCGGTGGGCCGGGAACCGGCAAGACGTTTACGCTGGCGCGGATCGTCAAGCTCCTGCAGGCGGATCGTCCGGATTTGCGCGTGGCACTGGCTGCACCAACTGGCAAGGCAGCCCAGCGTATGCAGAGCGTGCTGAGTGCGGCCTTTCTATCGGCAGGTATAGGTGCGGGGCAGATCCAGAGTGCGCAGACCCTGCATCGTCTCTTGGGTCTGGGGATGCAGAGCAAGGCGCGCTATGACCGTTTTGAGCCATTGCCGTATGATCTGATCGTCATTGACGAGGGTTCCATGTTGGATCTGGCATTGGCCAGCCAGCTGTTTGAAGCCATTGCGCCCGGGACGCGTGTGATCATCCTCGGTGATGCCGATCAGCTCGCGGCAGTGGACGCGGGTGCGGTATTGGCCGATCTGGGTGCGACACCGCTTTTGGCCCAGCATCGTATCCATCTGGCCGAGAGCCGCCGCTTTCATGCGGATCGCGGGATCGGACGACTGGCGGCGGCGGTCCTTGAGCAGCAGCCGGATCAGGTCATACAGGCGCTGCAGGGATCTGATGAGGTCACATATCAGGCCCTGAAGACGATCCCGTTGCAGCAGGTCCATGTCCAGCTCTGGCAAGGCTATCAGGCGTATCTGCATGACCTGAGGGCCTTGAGTGGACTGGTGCATCCCCTGCCGTCTGCGCGGGTTGAGCCGTTGCTGAAAGCATTTGACCGTTTTCGCATCCTATGCGCCCAGCGGCATGGCAGCTATGGCGTGCAAGCCATCAATCGTGCCATGGACGAGCGTCTGCAGCAGGCGCTGGGCGTGCATCCTATCGGTCCCTGGTATCATGGGCGTCCGGTCATGATCACGCGCAATGACTATAGCCTGCAGCTCTCCAATGGTGACATTGGCCTGTGCCTGATGGATGTCGCAGGTCAAGCCTGGGTGTATTTCCCCGAGCGAACGCAACCCATCGCAGCTTTGCGCCTGCCGCCAGAGCAGGTGGAGACGGCATTTGCACTGACCATTCATAAATCGCAGGGCTCAGAATTTGAGACGGTCGCCATGCTGCTGGATGAAGCCGCCATGGCCATGCTGTCACGTGAGCTGGTGTATACGGCGATTACGCGGGCCAAGTCCGCGATTCAGGTCTGGGCGGATCAGTCCGTGTTGCTGGCTGCGGTTGCGGTCAAAGGAAGTCGGATCAGCGGGTTACGCTTTCAGCTGGCCCGCCAACTGGAGAGTATGGCTAAAGGATGACATCGTGTAATCTTTAGCCTACGTGTAATGACGCTTTTTGGGTATTCTTATTGGTCTGCTTCTTACGCATAATGCTTCCACGGCACAAGGACGTCGGCATGGAAAGCCCGAAGGAAGGACTGCCGTAGGAAGACGAGATTGTTCATGATGAACTAGGATGCTATGGATGCATTAGCAGGATGTTAGATTGTGGAACCCGCGCTATCAGGACGATATTAGCGCGGGTTTTTCATTTCTGGAAGATCCTTTTTTTTAAGAAGTTTTTCAATTGGTTAGCGGTGTAAGCAAAAGCGACATTCTGTAATCTATTTCGTACGTTCGCTGACGCCTTTTGGGTATTTTCTTTGGTCTGCTTCTTACGCATAATGTCTCTACGGCACAGGGAGGTCGGCACGGAATGCCCGAAGGAAGGACAGCCGTAGGAAGATGAAATCGTTCATGATGAACTAGGATGCTATGGAAGCATTGGCAGGATGTCAGATTGTGGAACCCGCGCTATCAGGACGATATTAGCGCGGGTTTTTCATTTCTGGGGCTTGTATGCGTGTGTAATCACGTATTTTTTGTTAGACATTGATTAATAAGAATTTTATTTTGTAATCTTTAGCTTACGATTAATGACGTTTTTTGGGTATTCCACTGGATCGGCTTTTTTTGCATAATGAACTCACGGCACAAGGATGTCGGCATGGAATGCCAGAAGGAAGGACAGCCGTAGGAAGTAAACGAAAAAGTTCATGATGAACTGGATCGGTATGGAAGCAATGACAGGATGTTAGACTGTGGAACCCGCGCTATCAGGATGATATTAGCGCGGGTTTTTCCATTCTGGCTAGTGCTTTTTTTAAGTTAAGCCACTTCACTTCACTTCACTTCACTTCACTTCACTTCACTTCACTTCACTTCACTTCACTTCACTTCACTTCACTTCACTTCAGCTATTTTGCCGACACTCTTGCATCGGCTTAAGAACCAGCATTGTTAATCAACTCTTGAAACAGATCATTAAGCACGTGCATGGCGACCGGATCGGCACTCTGATCAATGGGCACATGCTCAAGGCGCGCCAGTTCCTGATCAATCCATGTCTGCAGGATCGGGATGGGTGGCTGTTTTTCTTGTTCACTGTGCATGCGTTTCTGGATTAGGAGCTGATCGATCGCGTCCTGTACCGCAGGATCGGCCAGTGTCACGCGCAGACGGTCAAATTCAATCGGCGCGATGCTGCCATGTTGCTCCAGCCAGCGGACCGCGAGCAGCGGGCGCAGCACATAGAGGTATTTCTTGAGTTTGACCAGATCTTCGCGCAGGAACTGCTGATAGTTGCGCTTGGCGCTGCTGCGGTAATGGTGAAAGCCACGCAGGCGATGATAATGCTCTACCAGCAGCCGTCGTGCTGCCTCGGCAAAGGGACCGTTTTCCTGATAAATAATCGGTGAGTGCAGCCATTCGACCATGGCAGGATTGCTTTTGGCCTGTAGCCTTAAGGCTTTGCGCAGGTCCCAGCCGTTGATATCGATCTCATCGACGATCGGATATTCGATCACATCACGCCGATCCTCGACGTCGATGGCAAGATACCAGTCCTTGGGCCGGATATAGATAAAGCGTACGTCATAATCACTGTCCGGTGAGTGAAAGCCCCAGGCGCGACTGCCGGATTCGATGGCATACAGGATACGCACGTCATGCTCGATTTCGGCCTGACGCAGACGACGCTGGATCTCGGCGTAGGCTTCCGGCGGGATTGCGGGGTGAAGTTTGATCTGTGGCGGCTTGGTCATGCGTGCTGATCACTGTATGAGGTGATGGGATTCTGGCGCTGTCTGATGATTCAGATCTATCACGTCGCGAATTTCCTATTCTTGCATACTGGTACTGGAAGTACAGCAGCGTTGACTGAATCAACGGTCTGAGTCACGGCTCCGAAGTCAATTTTATTCCATTCGGTATTGGTTATAGTGCGAACAATAATAGGTTCATGATATGAACTTGATATTTGCAAGGTTAGTCTCTGGACAAGCGGTCTTTGTCTTGGGGAAAACAGGGGTTTAATGATCGATGAATACCGAAGTCAGCCGCCATCTGCTAAAGGCCCGCCGTGTGGCATTTGATTTTACTCAGTCACCGCTGCACTGGATACCGGGCGATCCGTTTTCGTCCCATACTGTGAATGGGATTAATATCTTGCTGCCTGAAGGCGAGCTATGGTTCTGCCGCGTGATGAATCAGGCTTTGCCTTTCGTCACCGATCCTGACCTCAAGGCGGATGTCGAGGGGTTTATCCGGCAGGAGGCGATCCATGCACGGGCGCATATGTCGGGGCAGGCATTCCTGCGTTCACATGGGATCAATCTGGATCAGCCTTTAGGGACGGTGACGTGGCTGTTTAAGCGTTTGCTGGGCGATGTGCCGCTGGGCTGGTCGTGGCTGGATGTGGCTGTCCTGCGCAAGCCGTGGCTGCTGATCCGTTGTGGCGTCATTGCGGCGATTGAGCATTTTACCGGCGTGCTGGGCCAGTGGTCGCTGGACAGCCGTGGCTGGGATGAGGCGGACCCGGTCATCACGGATCTCTTTCGCTGGCATCTGGCGGAGGAGGTGGAGCACCGGACGGTCGCTTATGAGCTATTTCGGACCTTAAGTCCCAATGCGTTGGTTTTCTATCTGCTGCGCTGTGTGCTGATGCTGATCGTATACCCGCTGTTTATTTATTTTGTGGCGTCAATCGGACGGGATCTGGCGCGGCAGGACCCGCATCCGGACAGTCAGGTGTTGGGACGGCGGTCATTGCTGCGTCTGTTGGTGAATTTCGAGCAGATCGGCCGCAAGACTGATCATGTGCCGACCTTGACGCTGATTACGCAGGCGACCTTGCGCTGGTTTGTACCCGGTTTTGATCCGATTCATGAAGGCAATACCCAGCAGGCACTGGACTATATGGCACGCTCGCCTGCTGTGCAGCGTTTGAATCAGTGATGAGACTCTAAGAAAACGAAAGAAGGACGCCGATGGGCGTCCTTCTTTTTTATGCTGTTCGTGCTGCGGGCGTGAGATCAGGCCGCAGTGGCATTGGTGGTGGTATTGGTCGTCTTGACAGGCTGGTCGGCGTCGCTGGTGATGGCAACGCTGGTACCGAGCAAGGTGCGCAGTCGCTCGCTCAGGCTTTTGGTCGCGGCTTCGTTGGGCGTGGTGATGCTGATCTTGTCACCCGTGATGGCAAAGGTGCTGTTTGGTGTGGTTTTGACCGCACCCAAGGCTTCGCCCAGATTGTTCAGGCCGACAAAGCTGTGGCTGAGACTTGCATCAATCACGATCAGGCATTGCGCAGCAGGACCGAACTGGGCCTGAATGGCACTCATAAATCCAGATTGTAGTGCACTGTCACCGACGGTACCGTGGCAGCTGAGGAGCTCGCCATTGGCACCGACATCAAAGCTGAGTGTCTCGGGCGATGCGGCGGCTGGTGCAGAGGCAGCCGATGTCGTGGTGGCTGCTGGGGTTACCGCAGGTGCAGGTGCCTGCGTCTGACGCGCAATGCCAAACCAGTAGAGTAATGCCAGCGCGATGATGGCGATGAGACCGACCCATGGCAGGATACGCAGCAGAGAGGAGGTTGGCGCACGGGTGATTTCACTGGTGGCCTGACCGAGGCTATTGACGGCATTAGACGCCAGATCTGCGGTCTTGTGCGCCGCCTGACTGGCGAGGTGACCGGCACCTTCGGCGACCGAGCCTGCAGCGGATACGGTCTCTGTGATCACGGTTGATGCGGTATCGGCGGTCTTGTGCGCGACATCGGCGGTGGTTTCGGCGACAGCAGTGCTGGCCTGACGCAGGATGCTGCCAAGGCTTGCGACGCTTTCTTTTACGGTATTGTAGGCATGCTGACCGATCAGGGCTGGCAGGCCGACAGCGTCATAGATCCAATCGGGGAACTGACCTTGCAGGAATTGGTTCTGACCATCCAGCAGTTCGTTCAGGCCTTCTTTACCGAGGCTGGCTTGTTGTTCAAGTTCATCAATCGCACCGAGGCTGCGTTCGGCGATCAGGTTGACCGCATTCAGGCTGGTGGGGTTGTCGAGACCACCCAGCTGGATCAGCTCCTGATGGGCATGCGAAAAATCAATATCACGCCACAGGGCAGTCGTATCGCGGTGCTCCAGGATGGCGAGCACGGCATTGGTGCCTTGGGTCTGGTTGATATTGACCAGACGGCCGACCACGAGGGCAAGCCCTGCATTAATGAATCCGGTAGCGCGGTCTTGGGCCAGGCCAAACTGCTGTGCCGTATCGCGGACGAGGCTGGCACCTTGGGTTTCGCGCAGATGTTGTAACAAAGATAAGGTCATTGCATCAATTCCTCTTGCCTGATGGACGTGTCCATGGGGACCTGAAATTTTTTCGTAGGCTGACAGGGGCCACGAGTGACGATCCAGACCGGATCGACGAAACGGAAAAACTGGATGTATCGGATGAGTGGCATATTACCCTGAGCGGGGTTTGAATAGAAAGGGATCATGTGCCGATTTGCCTGTGCGACGACTGCCGAATACATCCGGTCACCTTAACATGGGCTGTTTTGCATGCAGATGACAAAATCTGTGATGTATTAGGCGGTTCTGCGTGTCTTTAGCCCCAATTCGTTTTGTGAAGTGCTGGTTGTTTAGTCCAGCACCCGCAGTGTGGGCTTCTTGACCGGTTTCTCGGCTTCATCTGTGGTCAGCGGCTCAGGCATGGATGCGGATTCGCTGTGCTCTTCTGCCGGATATTCGCTGGCATCAAAAAACAGTCCCTGACCGTTTTCGCGTGCATACAGGCCCATCACGGCACGCATCGGCACGTAGACTTGCTGGGAGACGCCGCCAAAGCGGGCACTAAAGCCGATGGAGTCGTTGTCCATGAGCAATTGATGCACGGCATGGGGTGCGATGTTGAGGACGATTTGCCCATCCTTGATGTACTGCTTGGGTACAAAAACCCCGTGCTCTTCGGCATTGATGAGCAGGTAAGGCGTCAGGGCGTTATCGTTGATCCACTCGTAGATGGCGCGGACCAGATAGGGGCGGGTGGGGCTGACGACGGGGGTAGTCATGACGGTTACTCACAAAAATGCAGGTCTCGCGACGCCGGAGGCGGGCCTCGCGTGATGGATGACAGGGTATCAAGGATACCATCATCTGCGCGGTCCTTCATCTGCTTCAAGATGAAAAACGTGGCCGATCAAGTCGTCCTGACGGTCGATCAGGACTGACGGCTGCGAATCCGCTCCTGAGCTGTGAGCGACTTGGCAAAAGCGGGGCGCTCAAATAACCGCTGGCTGTAGGCGAGCAGTGGTTTGGCGAGTTGAGGGTTTAACTGGATGCCCATCTGCGGCAGACGCCAGAGGATAGGTGCCAAGAGGCAGTCACACAGGCCGAACGTATCACTCAAGAAATACGGCTGATGACCAAACAGCGGCGACAACGTGATCAGCGAGTCGGTCAGGGACTTGCGGGTAGCTTGAGCTTGGGCAAGATCGAGTGCGCTGGGATCGGTCAGGAGGATGTCGGCTGCAGCCAGCCAGTCACGCTCAATGCGCCAAGCATATTGCCGCACCATGGCGCGGGCAGCGGGTGCATCCGGCTGCAGACGCGCCTGACGGTAGCGCTCATCCAGATAGTCGAGAATGATGCGGCTGTCAAATAGACGCAGATCGCGGTCCACCAGCGTGGGCAGGCTGTTGTAGGGATTGAGCGCAGCCAGATCCTCGGGGCGGTCATCGGGGTCCACCAGGATCAGCTTGTAATCTACTTCTTTTTCGGCCAAGGCCAGTCGTACACGGTGACTGTGATGCGCATCGGGATGGGCGTAGAGGAACAGGCCGTTCTGGATCGGTAGGGATCCTGAGCCTGTGGCGTGTGTGGGCGTATTACCGCCGTAGTCCGATGAATCGTGAGCCATAAAACCAGTCAGAAGTCGCGCAAATCGAAAACAGTCCACCAGTATAAAACACTTCTGGAACAAGATGATCCTTTTTGTCCGTAAGTATCATTGGCGGGAGCTGATTGATTGCGTAGGGCCGCAAAAAATGCGCTTAATCAATATCACGCCAGTAATCCCGATGCAGCAGGACGATGGGGATGAGAAAGAGCATGAGAAAGGCAAGCACCGCCACACCATACCAGCGCCGTGCGTGACCGGCAGGCTCGGCAGCGTAGGTTAAAAAAATCACCAGATCAGCGACTTTGGCCTTAAAGGCCTTATCGCCCACCTGCTGGTGCAGATCTGCCAGCACATCGGGCATGGCGACATTGGGCGAGAGATGGTTGTTGCTGCCGCTCGGACGCTGGCTATCGGGATAGAAAGACAACAGGTATTGGTAGACCCAGCCCGGGCTGTGCGCCTGCGTGATCAGTGTCAGATCGGGCGGGGTGGCGCCGTAGGCTTTGGCGGTCAATGCCGGGTCAAGCTGGGCAAGGATCGGGTCATCAGCCTTGCGGCCTGCGGCTTTCAGGTACGCGGCCTGTGTATCTTGGGGGATGGTGAGATCGTCGGCTATCTGATCGTAGCGCAGGTATTTGAGTGAGTGGCAACTGCTGCAATAGTGCATATACAGGTCCGCACCACGTTGCAAGGACGCTTGATCAGCAGAATCGCCCGGACTTGCGACTGTGAGCGGAGAGAGCGCGCATCCGAGTGCGAAGATGCCCATAGGCAGCAATTTGTGGCTGGCCTTCATCGCTCGCCTCCGATCCGCTCCGGCGGCTCACGGCAGGTCTCAAGCGCGGTATACAGCGGCATGAGCAGGAAATAGAGCAGATAGAACACGGTAAGGGTCTGTGCCAGTAGCTGATTACCTATAAAAGGCAGCAGAGCTTGATCAGCAGGATTAAGGCCCAAGATGCCAAGGCCGATAAAGCTGATCACCATAATCGCTAGCGCCAGACGCGAGGCCCAGCCTTTATAACGCATCGACTTGACTGGAGAGCGATCTAGCCATGGCAAAAGAAAGGGCAGGGCGAGACCTGCTGCCATCGTGATCACGCCGCCGAGTTTATCCGGCACAGCACGCAGCATGGCGTAAAATGGTGTCAGATACCATGCAGGGGCAATATGGGCGGGTGTCTGTAATGGATTGGCAGGCAGGCTGTTTGCGGGCTCAAGAATCAGGCCACCGCCAGTTGGGAAGAAAAAAACAATGCCTGCGAACACCATCAGAAATACCACAACGCCCAGCAAATCACGCATGGTGTAATAGGGATGAAAGGGAATACCATCCAGCGGTGTGCCATCCTTGCGGATCTGTTTTTTGATCTCGATGCCTTCGGGATTGTTGGCCCCGACATGGCGGACGCCAGTCAGGTGCAGCAGCGTCAGAGCGGCGATGATCAGCGGAATGCCGATCACATGCAGGACAAATGCACGACTTAACGTTACCTGAGAGATGCCATCACCGCCGCGCAGCCAGCGCGCCAGATCATCCCCGATACCGGGGATGGCAGATGGCAGATCCATGATGACCTGAGTCGCCCAATAGGACATATTGCCCCACGGCAGCACATAGCCGCAGAACGCCTCGACCATCAGCACCAGAAACAGCCCCATGCCGAGCAGCCACACCAGTTCGCGCGGTCGCTGATAGGAGCCGTAGAGCAGTCCGCGAAAGAGATGCAAATACAGCACGGCAAATAGCATGGAGGCACCCGCCGCATGTAGCTCGCGGATCAGCCAGCCCATCGGCACGTCACGGACATAATGCACGACCGAGTCAAAAGCGCCCTCTATCGTGGGACTATAGCCCAAGGTCAGCCAGAGGCCGGTGATGAGCTGATTGATCAGCATCAGGGTCGCAAGTACGCCGAAGATGTACCAGATATTGAGATTCTTGGGCACGTAGTAGTGCGACAGATGGCGCGTATACCACTCGCGCAGGGGCAGGCGTTGGGCAAGCCAAGTGAATAGACGCATCAG
>JASLEL010000085.1 GCA_030151145.1 Aquirhabdus sp.
CATGAGCGGATGAGAGGCTGAATTGACCGTGAGCATGGTGAATGTCCGGACGGCGCTGTGCAGGATCTCGTCCTCCCAGATGTCCCAAATACCGGCAATGGTGAACGGTGCATGATCTGCGCGCTCAATGCGCTGCCTGACGGCTGTGCCCGTCTCATAGCAAGGCTCGTATATGGCCTCGACAGGCACCAGCGCAAACTGCCGCTGCCGCCATGCGGATCTGAAGGTCGGCAGTGTGGCCACTGTCTCTGATCGGGCATTCATGGTTGCATTGGACTTGGCATAGTTCAGCGTGTGTGCCCAGTGCGGTACCAGACCAAAGCCGGCCTCGCGCAGGAATAGCTGCTCGGATTCGTTCGTGATGATAGGGCAGTAAGTGTTTGGCCATGCCTCTGCTGGGTAGTCGAAGCTGGCGGGAGGTAATCCAAGATCCGCTGAGTTGGCCTTGGTTATGGGTTTGAAGTTCACGCACATAGTCATGCTCGGGAAACGTGGTCTGGGTGCTGAAATCAGCCCACGAGCTGCGGCGGTATTCAATATATTTCCGCTCCACCCAGACGCCGCACATCATCTCACAGCTGGTCTCAGATCACAAACTTGCCTCCAGCTCCAACTCTGTCGTGAGGCCTCCGCGTGGGATCAGATCGTGCGTTGCTTTGGACACGATCCAGTTCAGTTTATCCACTTGTGCTTTAAACCCCTGCAAACCGACCGGTGACTCGGTGCTGATCTCCGGGATGCCGATGGCCTTGGTGATCGTGAACGTGGCCATGTCACGATTGAGCCGGGCTTTCTCGGCATTGGCGGCTGCTTCGGCCTGCGCTTGGCTGGCGTAGGTACCTTTGAGGCGTTTCTCCTTCGTATCGTCGCCCACGTGCGCGCCAGTACGGCGTGCGGCGCCATCCTCCTGATAATAAGCCACGACGCCCGTGTAGTCGTGATCGCGGTCATTCTCGCTGTAGGTGAACTGGTCGCCATCGGCGCGGGTGATGGTGATGGCTGGGAGAGATTTACCACTTGCTGTCTGGGCGGTGCCGGCTTTGAAGATCAGCAGGCGCTTTTGCTTGATGCTGACCTCGGCACCGTAGGCTTTGGCCAGCCGGGTGAGCAGGTGGATATCGGACTCGTCGGTCTGGTCGACGTGCTCAAGATTGATGCCTTGCAACTGGGCCGTCATGGTCAATGTAAGGCCATGGCGTTTGGCGATGAGTGACGCGACCTGACCAAACGTCTGCTGGTGGAAAGACTGCCGGCGACCGACTTTGAGGTTGCTGGTGAAGTCTGCGGCGCGTGCTTTAACCGTGATGATATCTGGTGTGCCAGACCATTCAACCTCATCAACGGTGAACTGGCCCTTGTCATATAAACCATCGTCCCATCCGATCCAGACATGGATATTCACCCCTCGCTTGGGCAGATTGAGCGCGCCGTCGTGGTCATCGAGTGTGATGTCGAGCTCGTCGGCGGTGTCGGCGCGATTGTCCGTGATCCGGATCGACATAATGCGCTCATCGATGAGGGCGTTAAGCGGCTTATCGTCTGCGGTGATGTGCCAGCGGGGAGACGGGAGTTTGATGTCGTCCATGGTCACCCCTGAGATGTCGTCTGCTGGACAATACGGTCATCGTCGACGCGGGTGAGGGAGATCGAGCAATCGATCTTGCGCGGTACACCGTTGATCAGGAGGATCTGGCGCGTCTCATCGATGCTGTCGATGGTATAGACACCGTAGATATAGCCGCTGCCGTCACACAGGACGTATCCCATGCCCTGATCGGCCATATCAGCCAGTGTATCGAGCGCAGCGCGCTTGCCGAGGCCTTTTTCCTCATAGATCAGGCAGGGCAGATGAACCTGGTCATCGCCCGGGCCGATGTACTGACGGCGCTTGCGGCCGGAGGCGACCTGATTGTCTGCATAGATCCAATTCCGCTTGCGCTCGATCTGGGTAAAGGCGAGATCCGAGGGCTGGAAAACAAATTGGCCGAGAGCCATGAGCATGCTTTATCACTCCGAATCATGCAGCGCGCTGCGCTGGTTGGATGCTTTCTTGCGTTCGTGCGCGTCTAGGGCTTTCTGTGCCTCGGTACCGGCTTTCTTGGGGTCGGTCTGGCCATAGAAATTTTGTGTGACCTGTGCGCCCGCCGTTGGTGCATAGGGTTGCTGTCCTTGCATAAACATGGGTTTAATGGGCGGCTTGGAAACGGTTTTGGGGTTAGTCTTGAGCGTGCTCTGATATTTGTCGGCCGTTGCTATGGCGTCCTGAGCCTCTTTGTTGCCAAGCCATGCCGCTAAATGGGCGATGTTGTATCCGATGCCTTCCTTTGAGGTTTCGCCCATGTTGTCGTAAATCACGCTTCCGATCTTCTGGCCGATCTCCCAAGCGATGAATGCTGCCGCAGCCATCTTTAACATATTAAGGCCGCCCGCAACTGACCCAAGCGTTCCGCCGAGGCCTCCAGATGCCAAACGCAGCATGAACATAGCCCCGCGGATCGCAAGGATAGGGGCAAGCATGGTCGTTAAGACGACAAGGAGAGCACCGAATAACAACGCGATTGTGCCCATGATGGCGATGAACGAGAGCAGATATTTAGTGACGGCAGGAAAGGTTTCGGCAAACCATTTGAGTCCGCTGACAAAGCTGAGCAGTCCTTTGAGTGCCCAGTTAAACAGAGGGAGGAGCTGCTCGCCTAAGGCACGCTTCATAGACTCATATTCAGCAAGCAACTGATTCTGTTGCCCCTGCGGCGAGTTATTTGCGATGTCGTAAGCTTGATTTACATTGCTGGCCTTGCCGTAAGCCTCCACCTGCCGCCTGATATTTTTATGCTCCATATAGAACTGTAGCAATTGGTTGCCTGATGTACGGTTAGCCGTCAGTTGAGTGATTAGTAGTTCCAGTTCACGATCAGTGGCGTCCCGACCGTTTTTGGCTTTGAAGTTAGCCGCTAGCTTCGGCACAGCCGTATTCATAACCCAGGCGAAGATATCGCTTTGGTAGAGCTCGTTATTTAACAGACCTCCTGGCAGCACTTTGGTGATGTGGCCAGTCTTACCATATTTGATCTGACTATGATTGATGAGGCCTTGTGTTGCCAGAAACTCGGCCGTCTGCTGCGGCATGTGGCCAAGCTCGAGGCTCTGAAATGCCGACATGAGTGCTGTACCAGTGATATGGCCACCAGATTCCTGAATGATGTGGCCGAGGACTTTGTAGAACATGTCGTTACTAGCGAATTTACCTGCCGCAGATCCTCGCTTAATGGCATCAAGATAATCTGTCGGTTTGACCATACCACTTGAGCCAGTGATGGCTTGCATCATTGGGTCAAGTTGTCCACGGAACGCCGCAACACTATTGGTGCCCTGACGTAGCTCGATGACTTTAAGGAAAGCCTTAACCTGCTCATCGGTATCATCGCCTCCATACAATGCGGTCAGTGCCGATTTAGCCTTGAGAATATCGGGGGTGAGTGTTAGGGCCTCGTGCTTGTCTCGAAGCATAGTGTTGGTCTCGCTGATTGACTCCAGCGCGCTGTTTTCACTGATACCCTTGATATTTATTTTTCGAGCGACATCCTGAAACTCTGCGATGGTTGTCGAATCTGTGCCTGCTGCACGCATACGGGCGCTGATATTTCCCCATTCTTGCGCTGGCTCGACAAGCTTGTGCATCCCATGCAGCACAGCGCCACCAGCAAGGGCGGATTCAAAGCCAGCAGAGCGGGCGCTGTTGAGCCGGCCCATCGTCTCCTGATGCTTCTCATTGGCTTCGGTGAGCTTGCGCTGCGCGATGGCCAGCGACGTGATTTTCGCGCGCTGCGCGTCCATCGCCTGACCCGCCGTCTTGATCTTGGCTGCGAGAATGCTCTCGCTCTGCGCCAGATCCTTGGTCTCGATGCCTGCGGCCTTGAGCCGCTCCTGCATGGTCTGGAGTTTGGAGAGCTGCTCGGATTCGATGGCTTTGAGCTTATCCAGTGCATCCCGAGTCTTGGCCAATTGCTCCTGTGCGGCTTTATTGGGAGCGAGGGAGTTCTTGACCTCGCGTGCGTACCGGGTCTCTGCTGCGGTGGCTTCCTTGAGCTTGGCCGCTGTCTTATCCAGCTCAGACTGGACGCGCTTGTAGGCGGAGACGTCACTCTGGGCGCGCTTGAGCTCATCGAGCTCCTTTTTCATGCCCTTCATCGCGTCGCGGGCGGTATTGACGGCCTTGTTGACGCCCTGCAAGGGCTTAGACATGCGGTCGTAGAGCTCGAGGTAGGCTTTGAGGGTCATATTGCCCATGAGTGTCTCCTGTTGAATTCTAGAAAAAAGCAGCCCGAGAGGTCGTCAGGGGCTGCTTTTTGGGGTTCGTCCTTGACGTCCAGGTCATGCCGTCAGTGTCGCGCCGGCGCTGTCATCCAGTGGTGGCTGATCCGCAGCGGCGTTCTCCTGACCATCGCTGGAAGTGGCAGCAGCGGCACCGCTGGCCAAACCGGCAACAGAGGCCAAGCCGCCGATGAACTGATTGGCCAGTGCAGTGATCGGAGCGGCACCGGGTACCAGCTCGGAGAGCACAGCCTCGCCTGCCTGAATGGCTGGCAGATTGCTCTGGATCTCCGTGTTGACGTGTTCAACAACATTGATTGCAGCACCGAAATCCGGATGACGGACAGTCGATACCAGTACAGACAGTGCGCTTGAGACGGCGCTGAGCAGAATTGCAATTTTCATCATAGTCCTCGATTCAAAATACGCGCTGGGGGTGTCAGTCGTCCTGACCGGAGCGGGCACGTGCGCGATCATGCCAGCCCATCAACTCATCGAGATCCATCTCGTCGCAGTCTCGCGGTGTCCAATGGAATATCACCGCGAGATCAGCGATCACGTCGTCTACGCAGTCGGGGAGCTCAATGCCGGCATCTGCGTAGCGTCTAAAAAAGTCACGATACCCATCTGCAGCTTGACCAGATCCTGTAAATCAAGGTTGCCCACGTCGGCCTCAGTCAGGCTTGGAAAGCTGATACGGGGAACCAGCTTGATCAACGCATCGACGTCACCCTGCAGCACCGACGTGATGCTCAGGCCGCGCAGGGTTTGACCCTTGGGTTTGTACAGGATGACCTCGGTGATGGTCTGGCTGCCACGGGCAAAGCCGGCACCGAGGGTGATGAGGGTCTGGTTGGGATCTTGGATCGCGGCGCGGTTGGCTTCGATCTGTTCTTCAGTCAGTTTTGTCATGGTTGGCTCCGTGTTGTCGTGCTTATGAAAACGGTGGTGTTAGGTAGTCAGGGGGCAGCGCCCGATCTTAGAGACCGAGTGCCTGCATGATGTTCAACGCGAGATCGTTGTCTCCCCATTTGTCGATGCCATTGACGAGATCAATCTCGAAAATAGGTAGGCCATCGACGATGAGGCGTTGGTAGGTGACGTTGTAGTCGAGCTGGTACTGGCTCTTTTCGCCCAGTTTGGCGGTGCTGGGGTCAAAGTTGATGGCCTCACCGCGCATATACCACTCGGCACTCATGATGGCGCAGGTGTCCTGGCGCTGATATGCACCGACATAGCGCAATGGGAGATCCGAGGCACCGCAAACGGCTAGTTGGCTGATGATGGATGGATCGAAGCCGGCGTATTTGATACTGGCCTCGAACTTCTCATAACCAAAGGTCAGATCAACGTCACCGATCATGCCGGCACCGCGATAGGTGTCGGCTTTTTTCTTGATCTTGGGCAGGTCGATGCTTTCGGCCACACCCGCATAGTTGGTCATATTGGCAAAGACGTTAAAGTTTTTAAGTGTGCGTGGAAGCATGTCTTAATCCTCAGTGGATCGGTGCAGGGCCTGAGGATCAGGCAGCGGCAGCGATGAGTTGGGCGAAGTTGACCAGATAGCGGCTCGTGATCCGCTGGTTCAGACCGAGCTGCTCGAGCGGCGGTACAGGGGTGTAGTCGTAGTCGACCCAGAATTGCCCGGAGGCGAGCAGATCGGCTGGGTTCTCATCCGGATCAAACCAGACCGAAGCGCCGATGAATTTGCCGTCCTTGACGAGCTGGCGCAGATCGGCGTTGATCGAGTCGATGATGTCCTTGGCCAGAAAGCCGGTGAGGGGCTGGTCAACGAAGGGGAAAACACCGTTGACGATGGTATCGAGCAGGAACTGGGCACTCCGGGTAAAGACCTCAAATGCAAACTCTGGATCTGAAGAGCAGGTCCGGTTGCCCCAGAAGCGGAAGCCGTTATGGTTGATCAGGGTGGTGACGTTGCCACTGTTCAGGGCAGCAGCGTCGGTGTCCTGATCTTCCAGATCCCACGATACGGGTAAGCTGATGCCAGTCGGGCCATTGACCACGACGTTGGACAGGGATTTCTGGAAGCCGATTCGCGTGTCGATATCTGCGCGTAGCGCGGCTGCAAGTGCGGCTGTAGGCAGGATGCCAGGGCCGTAGGTTGGTGTAGTCGTGGGCATGATGGGCTCCAAGTGTGGGGTTGAGCGGTGGCATATGTCATCGCGGACAATCAGTGCTTACTTCGGGTAATTCCATGAGGCCGTCTGAACAGTGTCAGTCGTGCCTACGATGTGTAACGAATAGGTGCCTGATGCGGCAAAGGCACTGCTATCAAGCGGGGCATTGCCGTTCGGGGTATAGGCCGATAGAGCAAATGTCCACGTCGCTCCGTCTGGAGATACAACCAGTGCCGCAGGCTCAAGATTGCTATCGATGAAGGTCGTTGGATTACCTCCGCCCGGCGGGATGAAAGACACATAAAATTGCAAGGGCAGACCTGGTGTCGGTGGGTCGATCGTGCCGCTATAGACCCCGTCTGATGGCAAATAGCCTTTGTCGTCCAGATACACTTTTGCTGTGAATGTCGGCGTCGGTGATGGTCCCGGAGCCGGCGTAGGAGTTGGTCCTACGCCGGGGTCGCTTGAGACTTTCCCAGCACGTTACCTCCTGTGAACTCTGGCCAGATCAGCTCGATCTCGCGGTCACCGAGCGACGCGGCATAGGTATTTACAAGCTCTACGGTTGCCAGTGCATTGCCCTGAGCATCACGCGGGGTGGCGTAATACATCCCGCGCAGCTTCTTGGCCACACTGATCATGGCCTGATCGACGTCTGGATTCTCAAGCTCTGGGGCAACGAGGATCTTGGGTGTGACGCTGGTGATCGATTTGGCATTGAGTAGTGCCATCAGCCCGGTACGAGCGCCGGATTCATTGACACCCCCAATGACGCTGGTTTTGTCGCCACCGGATGCGCGAACCACGACCATCATGGGATTACCGATCAACTGCATGGTCTCAAGCGCTCGGCGCAAACTGCCGTCATAGCCGGCTTTACTGATGGCCTTGCTGATACTGGTCACCAGCACCGGTGTGTCGACTGGAAAGAAGGTTGCGTCGGCATCTGAGGCATACGCGACGAGGCCAATAATGGCGGTATTGGTTGCCTGAATCGGGATCGCGCCTGAACTTTGCTCTTGGGCGGTGACGCCGTGGACGATGGTCGTTGACATGGTTTATTGCTCCGGTTGTTTGGGGGGTGCTATGCAGTGAGCTGAATCACTTCCCACGAAAAATAGATGCCGTTGGTCATATAGTTTGGAGGTGACGCGCTGATCGTCCCGATAGTGCTGAAATCCAGCGTAAAACCGCTGGCATTTGGGGTCGGGATAGGGTGCGACACGACAACCTGAGAGCTGGAGTCACCGAAGGGAACTGAGGTGGCACAGTAACCAGTGGCTCGGATGAGGTATTTGCTATTGGTCAAGTCGATGGCTGGAGAGCAATTCACTGCGGCAGATCCCGCAGGGCCTGTGCCATTCAAATTGATGCTGCTGACATCATGAGACCAGCCTGATGACGATGCCTTCGAGGGTGTCTGGTTGGATATAGACGCGTAATATCCGGCTGCAATCTGCCGTGGATATGCACCTCCTAAAGCGGCTATCTCATCCTGCAGATTCTGGAACTTGGTCGCGTCATCCTGCATGTGGTTGGTGACTGTGGTGGCCAATGTTTGACGCTGGGCTGTCTCGTTATCAAGTGAGGTCTGCAGGGCAGCTGCAAGGGCGATGTCCTCGTTATGCGAATAATTTTCCGCATCAGACTTTGCTTGATCGGTATAGGCTTCTGCGTCCGATTTGGCCTGAGCAATCGCCGTATTCACTGCCGTTTGATTGGCATTGAACGTCGGGATAGTGACGAAATTTTCGTTCACCCATGCTTCGGTGGCGTAGACGATGTTCGGGTTGACCTGAAGGATGATTGTACCCAGACCCGTCGTGGCGAGATCCATCTCCAGCGTGGTGACGCCACTTGCACCCTCACCGATGGCCGGCCGATAGCCGCCGTGGAAATTGCCCAGATAGACCAGTTGGCCCGTCTCATCGAGCAGGCCGATCTCCTGCTGGTTGAATCCACCGACATCTGCCGGGATGGTGACCATGACCTTGACCAGATTTGGCGATACCGGGATCACGCTATCGACGGGCAGCCGGGCACGTTCATTTACCAGAGCAGTCGCGTCGATGCGGGAGTCGGGCAGATAGGGCTGGCCATTGGCATCACCCATCACAAATGAGGTGATCTGAAAAGGCGTACCGGCCTGTGCCTGCGCGAGCTTGGTGCTACCGTGAGAAGTCAGGACGATGTAGTAACTGGTGGCCATTAGACATCCTTAGTCGCAATCTGGATGGAATCGAAGGTGTGTGCTGCCCCAATCACGAGGAACGTCGCTTGTGTCGTGATGGTGGCCTGAATCTGGTAGAAGTCGCGGGCGCTCTTGGTGGCGTCTAGCAAGGTGTTGAGGTTCTGCACATCGTCGATGGTCAGACTCGCTGATCCGGGATTGCTGACAACAAAAGTAAAGGGTGCGCCCTTGGGGGTGAGCTCATGCCAGGCATGAATCTGCCAGCCCGGGCCGAACTGATCGAGTGCGTACTGCAAGGATGCCCGGGTGCCCCGCTGCTGGTTATAGGTCTTGCTCTGGCGGATCGCGTCGCGCTTCTGATCTTCGGTCCATGAGGTCGACCAGAATTCGACACGGCGAGACCAAGCGAGCCAGGGTAAGAATGGGACCGGACATTCATCGACGCTGTATAGCGCCGTAAACGGTGCCGGGATAGCGGAGATCTGGGCCGTGAGCTGCGAGAGATTGCGCTCGAGCGGGCTGGCATTGGGCGGGAGCAGGCTGGCATCAGACATCGCGGTACTCCAGCGTCGTGATGTTGACGCTCGTACAGCGTGCGTACTGACTACGGGGCAGGACGATGTCTGCGGACGGGCTGATCAGATTCACCCGCTGGACGCCGGGCTGATGCAGTGCAGCGTAGAGCCCGGACTGGACGACGTCATAACCCAGATAGGAGACGGTGTTGGTATAGGCCTGCTCGGCAGTATTGGCCGCAGCAAGGACAACGTCCGGATCTGGACCGGGGAACAGGGTAAGCTCGGCCTCAATGGTGAAATCGGTGGGGGTCGCAGCATGGATCGTGACGGAGTCTGTGAGTGGGCGTCGTGTGCTTGGATCAAGTGCCGTATTCACGGCATCGAGCAGCGACTGAGGAGCGACAGCAGCGCTGCGGCTCTGCACCCAGATCTGCACCTCACCGGCAGCGGTGACGATGACGCCGATATCCCGCACATCAGGATCAGCCGACAGCCCCCAGTAGGTATACGCGCCCTCACTGCCGGCAGCATCACGCTCCGGAGCAAGCTGGATACGACGCCGGAATGCATCATCCGGCTCCATCACGGCATCGGTCGGTGGATTGGCGTTTGGGTCTGCCGGCACGATAGTCATGCGATAGACATCAGCATTGGCACCGAGCTGATCCAGATCGCTGCCGATGGCATAGGCCAGCATCAGGGCTTTGGCTTTCTCGTTCGTGAGATTGGTCTGCAACATGATGCGATAGGCGATCACCTCGACCAGCATGGTGAGCGGCTCAGATTCGAGATTCAGCACAGCGGCCAGAATATTGTTCGTGTCTTTGGCGATCAGATCCGACTTACAGTCCGCGACGATTTGCTCATAGTCGATGCTGGTCACGGCATCCGGAAAAGGCAGATCAGAGAGATCAATACGTGTCGTGCTCATGCTGCCGCTCCAAACTGAACCGGTACCGATATAGCCGCGTCGGTGTCGGTGGATGTGCCGTCAATCAGCACACTCCAAAAGTTGCCGATGGTCGTATCCGCTGTGATCGATACACGCGTGATCTTGATGCGTGGCTCCCAGCGGATCAGGGCTGTGGCAGTCGCTGCAATGACCTGCAGGCGAGTCCCCATCGAGCAGGGCTGATCAATCAGCTCCATCACCAATGAGCCATATTCGCGCCGGCATATGCGGGTGCCGACTAGCGTAGTCAGTATGTCCTCAATGCTCTGGGCGAGGTGATCGTCGGGTGAGAGCAGGGTGCCATCGATACGGGACATGCCTTGCATTACTGCGGCCCTCCGGAGAGGTCGCCACCGGCCTTAACGCCTGTTGTCTTGTGGTTCTTGAGGCTGATGCTGTCGGCCAGCACGTCTGTGAGGGATTTGATGATGTCCTGCGCTGTCAGAGACCCAGTGAGCTGGATCTCGCCAATATCGAGGGTGAGTTTGCCGATCTTGAACGTGGCCTGAGATGACTCGGTGTTGATGCTCAGGAAGTCGGTGTCGTTGAAGCTGATATGGACTTCATTGGGATCATTGGAGGGGGCTGTAAACACATCGCTCGGCAGGGCACAGATAGGACGGGCATTGCGGTGGTCGCCGGACGGCGAGACGATGACGAATTGCTCACCGATAGTCGGGCAGCGCCATACTTTTACGTTGCCGGCAGCCATCGCTGGGATCGTGACCCAGTCAGTTTCGTTTTCACCGATCGCAAGGCGCATCTTTGGAGGATTGACCTCAAGGACGGTGCCTACGGTGGCAATGTTGTGCAGGAGGCGTAAGTGTTCGGCATTCATGCACTCATGATGATGAGCGCATGTGGGATTTGCATCTGGGAGGTTTACGGATAGGGGCTATCCGTAATTGTTGTGTAGCGGAGAGATACCAGCATAGCGGAATCAAGGTGGCGTGACAATGAATGAAGGGCGAGACAGACCACGTCCCAAATAGTCAATCCGTATCATTTCGAAGGCTGTAGTACCGGAACTGAGCGCAATCGCTCCGCAATAGCCTTGCGGGTTATATGAGCCACCCGTAGTCAAAATGCTGTTCGCTACAGTCACTGTCTGGTCGTAATATTTGGTATTCGATGCAAGATCAAACACACAGAACCGGCAAGTCGTCGCTGATGTCCACTCAATATCCAGCACCATCCATGTACCGGTTGGGAGGGTGCTTGAGGAGGCTGAGGTCGTACCTCCTGCACTGGAGATAATCTTTGCCTGAGCTGTAACGCCAGTTATCGAGAGGAAAGATCCGGATGTCGCAGGATTGGTAGTCGCTGGGCCAGACCAACCCAGATTGAGTGTGGCTGATGCGTTGTTTGCAGGAATAAGGAAAATGCACCGAAAAATATTGCCGACTTTAAGATTTGGACTGGCATTGCTGTTCGCAAGGATATAGCAGCCAGAGTTTGCAGTCGTGCTGGATGAAATATTGACGATACCGAAAACATTAGCGGTCATATCAACGGGATAACCAAATACCCCGGTGTTGATGTTAAACCCTGAAAAGCCATTGCTGCTAATGATGTCCATATCATTATGCGTCCAGCGGCTTTGTGAAAACGATTCAAATCCAGCAAGTGTATCGCCAGACTGGAGCTGCTGTAGGGTGCCGTCGTTGCCGACGACTACTGGAGGTCTAGCGGCCATGTTTTCCCCAGCTTACAACAGGATGGGTTGCTGAGTTTGTAGCTCCAATTCAGTTGGGCTAAGTGCAGTACCTATCAAAACATTACACTGACCGACCATTGTCGGCACCACGGATGTGATCTTGCCGACGTTGGCAGGGTCTAGGAAATACAGCGTGCCGAAGGTCAAACCGCCTGTTGTACCCGCGACAGCATCCCACTGTGCCGTCGTACCGACCAATACACCCGACTGGGCAATATTGCCGGATGCGCCAGCCGCTACTGTAGGGTCATAGACCAAACCTGCGAGCCGAGACGTGCTCTTGGCATTCGCTTGAGCCCGTTTAACTGAGTCTGCACCACTTGAATATACGGGCATACCAAAACTCAATGATGCCGATGATTCCGCATTGGTTACAGTACGGATTGAAGGGGTGTTTGTCGGGGAATTCAAGCTGTCGTTGGATTGAAGTTGCTGAATCGTCCCATCATCGGCTAGGACTAGAGGTTTGCGAATTGCCATTAGTGTTCTCCTTGGTAAGGGTCAAAGTTGAATAGGGAAGGTCGGTTTAAACAACAAACTCTGAGCTGAAGTCGCTTCACCGATGCTGATAAAGCCACCTGAAATGGGCGGTGATGTCGAGAGGGTGCCGTGACCATTCAAAAAATAGGGATATCCGGGCTGCAATGTTGATGCCCCGGTAAGCGCGGTCCAGTCGGATAAAGTAAACACGCCTTTTTTGACATCACCAGCAAAGCCCGACGGGATATCCGCTACCGCGAATCCGATCACAAAAGCACTCAGGTACGTGCTGGAGTCGGCAACCATGAGCAGGCGATTCTGCCGTGAGATATAAACTGGCTGTCCTGCCGCGATGTCCTGTCCCGCGACAAATGTCCCGACGAAATCATTGATACCAGGATCGCCTTTGGGCCCCTGTACGACGACGCCTATAGGTAGAGTGAAATTCAGCGGCTGAGCTGCCGTGGTGGCCATATCTATGGGCAGTGATTGGTAGCGGACACGGAAGGCCAGATTCATGGTGTGACGCTCGAGATGATCTGGATTTGCTGGCTATGTGTCCGCTTAACGATGCCGTCTTGTGTGAGCTTGATATCCCAAGTCGCAACGCCAGCTTTCCATGTCGAGGTATCGGTACCGGGTGGAGGCGTCAACAAAAACCAGCCTGTATTGGCTACGTCGCTCTGATCGGGATAGGGGGCGTATACCAGATCGCAAATGGCATGACCAAAGCGGTCATTTAATCGTGCAGCGACTTGGATAATTGGGGTGAGGGGAACAGCTTGGCCAGTGTCCTGATCAAAAAGCTGCAAGGCGATACTCAGGGTATCGCCTTGCTTCAGGGTGAGGGCAGGAGTGCAGGTCATGAAAGTTCAGGCTTGGATCAGAGCCTTCATGATGCAAAGGGATTTTCAGATTTTCATGTCTTGGAGTTACGAATAGGCTCTAAACGTAAATCAGGGTGCTGATAAGTCTATGGAGCAGAATAGTCCATGCTGCTGCTGCCACCCGTGGAACTTGTCCGTTTCCAAGGCAGTCAATGCGGTGTGTCCTATGGGCCACCCCATCAGCCATTCGACCCATTCCGGGTTCATCCGACCATCCTTGTAGTGAAAGTTGGCCATCACCTGATGGATGTCCTGCTGTTGGTCGCTCAGATAATCCCAGACTGGCAGATCCTGACTCAGTTGGACTTGAGCCTCGAGCGTGCCAGGCATAATACGCACTCTCCCAAGCGAAGCTACAAATTTCCCCCTTTTTGCTAGGGAGTCTGCTGATCGCCGCGGTGCCTGAAATTTGGTTGGCGTCATCCATTGAACCTTCTCGCCGTATTGCGACAATCCATATGCGATCACGTTTATGAGGGGCGCCACATTCGCGTGCGGATAGACATGTCCATTCCGCATCGTACCCGAGCTGGTCAATGTCTTTGAGGACGGTATCGAGTCCTCGCTTGACAAGGAGGGGGCTGTTCTCAATGAAAACGAACTCCGGTAGCACTTCTCCGATGATGCGTGCCATCTCGCTCCAGAGTCCACTCCGGGAGCCAGACAATCCACGGCCTTTGCCCGCGGTTGATATGTCTTGGCAGGGGAAGCCGCCAGATATGACATCAACACGGCCTCGCCAAGGTCGTCCGTCAAAAGTGCAGATGTTATCCCATACCGGGAAAGGGTTGAACGTTTTATCGTTTTGCCGTGCAAGTAGCACTGAGGCAGCGTAGGGCTGGATCTCGACTGCACACACGGTACGCCAGCCGAGGAGTTTTCCCCCGAGTATTCCGCCGCCGGCACCTGCAAAGAGTGCGAGTTCGCGTAAAGGTTGATGAGTGCCTGACTGTATAACCAAGTCATGATGCTTCTCCACGATGATGCTCCGTTAGTCGCTCTTGGCGATCTGAACAGGCGCTCGGGGCGCTCCACACATTAATGATTTTGCAGCGAGGGCATTTGATCTCGATATTTGCCTTGCGGTCGATATGCCCTAACAACTTGCTGCATCCACTACAGCGCAGGGCAATCTTGGGTTGTATAGCGGGTCTCCTAAGGTAGGGTGAGTGACTGGACGATGGTTTCCTCGATCAGGGTGATGTCGTCCGGGGAAAATCCGAGCAGCTCGCGCCGTGGATAGTGATAGGGTTTGGCCCGGATAGTCGGCTGCTGAATCCGGCCCTCTTGATGGACCAGCATCTTGCGGCCGAGCCGGTCATAGATCCCGACTGCGGCCATGCTGTCGGTTGATTCGGATCTGACGTAGGGTCCGAGCTTCTTGAACATGAGCCCGCGACGCTTGAGTAGACGCTGCTCGCGCTTACGATTGACGAAGGCGTTGCCATCTGGATCGATGTTGCGACGGATGCGGTCACGATTGCGCGTTCGCAGCTTGGTTGCGATGGTCCGCATGAGCTTGCGCCGCTCGGTCACTGTCAGTGCTTCGGTGAGGTGTTGGGTCGCATGTGAAAGCGGGGCAAGGATATCCATAATGACCTCAGCAGCCAGGATTAACGAACTGACCTAAGGCCTCATCCCATACCGGCATGGAGCAGACCGTGGCACCGTTTGGACCATCAACGACTTGATCCTCCATCGGGATATCGATCTCGAGGTCGTAGGTCTCTGAATCCACCACTTCACACTCGAAGCTAAGAACCGGTATCAATGTAGGCTCGATGAGTCGACCGGTGGAGCGTAGCCATTGCTTGACCAGACTCAGAACATCAAACGGCAGGCATCGGAAGTCGATGAACAGCAGCCGCACCGTATAGTGGATCTTGCCGTCGGTATCCTTACCATTCACGACACTCACAAAAAACTTGTCATCGGTCAGACCTTTGATCCGCTGAGTGAGGTAATCACGCAATTCGATGAGATGCTGCATATCAGCTCCGAGATGGCGTGACCGGAGTCAGGAATAAGGCGCGCTCTTTGGCACGTCTGGAGACCAAGCCGGGGAGCTTGAGGCCACCACCATAAACCCATTTAGAAAACTCATCGGCAGCAAGGGCGAAGTTGCCTAGATTGAGCATGCGGAGTAGGGTGGATGGCTTTCCGTTGGCCAACTGGATAATGCCGTCCTTTTTGGATGATCCGTGGCCGACGTTGAACACGATACTCACCAGGGCATCGAATTGGTTTTGATTGAGCGGTACCTTGACTGCTGCGTTGATGTAACCCTCGGCCGTGGCCAGATCCTTCTGGAGCAGCTGCTCGGCCTGTAGCTTGGTGATCGATTGCCCGGTATGAACATCAGGGCCAGTATGGCCATATCCGATTGTGGGGATGCCCAACGGATCAAGATAGGTTTTAAGGCGTAGATCTTCACAGCCGATGATGAGGTTAATACCGTTGGCGGAGGTTTTCACGATGAGTCCTTTTGAATTTGGCGATCTTGAGATAGCGATTGGTCACCCAGATCAGATAGAAGGCAGTGAATACCCGAAACCCGACCGTCACAAAGTGATTCAGGTGATGATCGAGGCCGTCGATCAGCGCGCCGGCGGCCAGAATGCCGAACATCCCCGCCACGACCTCGATATAAGGTGGCGGCGTGATCCGGGGGTGTAGGACGATCAGGAAACAACTACCGATGATCACGATGAGGCTGATCAGGTTGATCCAGTACAGGTAGATATTGATCATTTTTCAATTTCCCCTAGCTTCTTGACCAGCATGCCGCGCATCCAGTTGAGCAGCAGCTCGGCCGTAGATTTCCCGATCGCTCCAAGCATGAATCCAAAAACCTCCATCGACTTACCACCTGCGATCAGGTTGGAGACGGGCTCGGCCAGAGCAATACACAGGATGAAGCCGGCACCGAAACCGATGAAGCGATCCTTGAGTCGATCCTCACTCAGAAGAGCATTGAGCGTTGCTCCGAGCAGGCCCATGCCGACGAGTCCGAGGTGTTTGCTAAGCCAGACCAGCAGGGCGCTAATGATGTTGTCCATAGTTTCCTCTGTGTTAATCCCAAAGGTTCAGCGCTTGACGCTGGATCGATTGGGTCGGCTGGTCGGGAATGGTGATCGCCGAGTTGATCGGCAGAATCACGGATGAGCTGAATCCGGGATTTGCTGCCAACAACTGCGGGAGCATGGCCACTGAGTCGCCGGTGTAGTAGCGATAGGCGATATCGTCAATCGTGTCGCCAGCTATCGAGTAAATGACCCTACTCATATCAGCCTCACACGGTTGCGCGGGATATTGCGCAAGGCGGCGATACAGTGATTGACGACACGTCGCATACGTTGTGGTTTATCCACGATGCTGACCTGTTTTTCGTCGCGGGTGCGGCCATTCGAGGCGGTATCGTAATCTACGTACTGCTCGGAGAACATGGCGCTGGCTTCATGCAGGACTGCTCGAATATAGAGCCGCTTTTGCAGGTCATTGAGAGCGATAGGAGTCGTTGCCATGACGGTGCTATTGATGAAGTCAACGAGCTCTGCGTTGACTTCATCGTAGGCGTTGGCAATCAGGGATTGCAGTCTGTCACTGCCGATAGACTGATCCACACGCATATTTAGCGTGAGATCGCCGGTACTGACGCCTGGCAATCCAGTGATTGGATTAGGGCAGTCAATCGGATCTATCGGGGCAGTGACCAGCATAGATCACCTTATTGAGAAACGACTGTGGGTGCTGCCTGCGCAGCAGGATCTGCTGCTGTATCTGGCGTGACAGGTTGGACGGTGGACGCAGGATCTGTAGATGCCGGGGCATCTCCAGCCTGCGAGCCGTCCAGGGTGTCGGGAGCCGACGCTGTAGCAGCTGCCTTGATGACGCGCTGCAATCCTTCAATCAGTTTTTTGACGCCACACGACGGATCAAGGCGTAAGGCAATCTCATAGGCTGCTTTGGCATCTGAGGGGCGGTCTGCTGCCAGCGCATAGCCATAGGCTTTATAAATCTTGGCGCGTACCTGGTCTGGCATATCCTGCGATTTGACCAGGGCAATCGCCTTCTCGATGGTCTCTATATGAGCCTGCGGATTGGTTTGCAGGCCGATAACACCTTCGGCCAGCTCCTCAGTGAATACGGTGGCCAGAGTACGCTCGTAGGGAGCGGGCATGACCATATCGTTCAGCAGGGCATGATCGGCGATCTGCAGGGCCAGCGCGAAATCTTGAGTGTCCAGAGCCCAGACCATCAGCGTGACCAGCACGTCGTTTTGTGGTGCCGGCGATACGGTCAAAGTGCCCTCGATGTAAGGCAGGTAGGCAGGCAGCATTTCCGCCTTGAGTGCGATCTTGGCCTGTTTGGACTGGATTTGCTTGAGGCGCTGCATATCGGCAAAGAGGCGCAGATCGATGTGCTCTTTGACCGGGGCGGGCTGATAAGCATCTTCGAGCGATGGTGCAGGGGCGACCTGACCAGTACGGAAACGCAGGATGTCGGCTTTTTGCTTGTCCAGATCCGCTTTACGCTGGGCAGACTTCTCGGCAGTTTTGCGCTCTAAGTGCGCCTGCATGGAGTTGATTTTTTGGCTCATGACCTTTCCAGATGTGTAGATGGTTTAACGTGGAAAGGAGACCGGTACCCGGTCTCCGGGTCGGATTACAGCAGTTCGATGTTTTCGATCAATGCTGCGCGTTGATAGTTCTCAACGACATAGCACTCGTCTACAGACTGGTAGTCTGCGTAACGATCGAGATGAGGCTCATCCACAATCCGGCGGCGGATCGTACCTTCCTGCAGGTAGATAGACAGATTTTTCGGATTGGTGATGAGGATCTTGTTTGCAGGCATCCACGGGACGATCTCAACTGGCAGCGTACCCAGCACGCGATTTTTATAAATGGTTCGTGCATAGTTTTGGTTGATTGGATCGAATGGCGTGTTCAGCAGAGGTAGGTATTTTTCAACCAGCATGCCACGGCCGCAGATGGCGGTCAGATCAGGATCGTCACGGTATTGATACGCGATCAGGTTTTCTACAGCACCCTGTACAAGACCATCCAGTGTCTGGAACTCCTGACCGGCACCGACTTTCAGCTCGTACTGATTGGTCTGGGCATTGAGCACGCCTTCATAGGTGCGCTCGGGAGCCCAAGTGCGGATTTTCTGCAGCCAGCCTATATTTACGTCTTCCAGATTCGGATTGGCCACGCGGTCAGATGTAGCGGCACGCGACACACCATTAAATCCAATACGGAGTTTGTCCTGGGCGATGGCCTTAACGACCATGGCTTGCAGCATGGTGGCAAATTCAGGGATATGTGACCAGGCATCCAGAAAGTTGTACGGGTAGGCGACGTCGTAATCGGTCTGAGCACACAGATAGGTGTCGATATCTTCCAAAGCACCAACTACTACGGGCTGACGCCAATTGTTTTGCGAGGTGGCATTGGTTTTGGCGATAGTGGTGCCGACATCCATCTGGATTTTTTCGCCTTGGGCGTTTTTGACGGTGATGACATTGACCTTTGCCAAAAAATCAACAGCTAACTGATACGCCTGCACGATGCGTTGTTGTGGGGCAGGTGCAACATTAAAAGCTTGTCGTGTGTCCGATACGCCGTTCAACTTGGCAATATGTGCCATGTAGCGTTGAAATTGAACAGCGGTGTGTTGGGAGAGTGCGTACATATCTTGTGTCCTGTTCTATCCGATGAGTGGGGTGCCGTGTTTGAGTTAGAACGACGGCAATGCCGGGCCACCACCGGTGACGGCAGGTGGAACTCCATTGGCTGGAGTGTTGCTGAGTGCCTGAGTGAGTCCACCGATTGCCGCCAGCAGGTCTTTCATCGTGGGTTCAGTCGGTTCGGTTTGTGTGGTTTGTGCTGGTGGCTGGGCCGTTACTGGTGGATTGGCCGATTGGTTCTGTTGGCCTTCCTGCAGATCCGCCTTGATGTCATCAGCCACTTGCTTTTCGACCTTATCGAGACGTTTGGCCATGTCGCCAAGGGTGGTGGCGAGCGATTTCATGGAATCCGCGATAACCGTGACTGCGTCTGCAGTGGCTTTCAGCAGCTCCGGAGATTGTGTTTGTTCCGCTGCCGGCGAATCAGTTTTGCCAGTGACAATGGCTGTGAGCTTTTCAAGCAAGGTCTTTTCGACGACTGCCTGATTTTGTTGCTGGTTTTGTGTTGGTTGACTCATGATGAAAATCTCCGTCGACGGATGTGTATGCAGGGTTTGTCCGCCTGCTGTGAATTTGAGGGGTTGAGTACCGAGTGAGGCTGGGTTGTCCGTCATGGCGAGACCGACCTGATATGCACGGCCGGTACCGGAAAAATCACGGATGAATTCAATGGATGGATAGAGTTTCTGACCGGCCTTGTTCATGACTTGCAAATTGGGGAGTGCGCTGATTGTGTTGTACAGACAGGCCCGACCATCTTCGATTGCATAGTCAGCCAGAACGACGTCGCCGTAGGCATTGAAGGGCGGCTCAGGGGAATAGCCGGCAATGTGCTCGACGTTGATCCGAGCGCCATAGGTCACGGGGTTGTAGGTTTCTGCAATGTCGACGATTTCCTGCCGAGTGAGGACGCGACCATCCACGGTCTGACCTTCACGCGCAACACGAAAGCGCTTGATTACACGTCCTTCTCCACCGAGCTCCGGCATAAGTCACTCCACCACAAAAATAATCTTCTGGGTGCAGTCTGGAGATGTGGGGGAGATAGTCGCAACAAAGGGCTTTACGCTTAACCTGTAACCGTAATCCTGATGAGGCAGGGATGGGGAGTCGGGTCGTTAGAGTAGCAGCATGAAAACAATGCTCTCTGATGCCCTTACCAATCGCCAGCATGGCCGTCTGCTGTTTGCCCAAGGCATGCAGCTCAACGAGATCGCCCGTGCGCTGGGCGAAAATGCCACGACGGTGCGCAGCTGGAAAAACCGGGATGGATGGAAACTCGCCGATATCTACGATGATGTAGTGCTGGGTCTCCGAGCCAGAATACTGACCTTGATCGGGATGGAACGCAAGGGGAATGCCGAATACAAGGAGCTGGATGCACTACTGCGGGGGCTGGAGCGGACCGCTCGGATAGACCGATATCGGAATGGCGGAAATGAGACGGATCTCAATCCGAACATCGCTAAACGTAATGCAGGGCCCAAGAAGAAAAAACTTAAAAACGAGATTACCCAGGAACAGCTCGACAAGCTCGAAGAGGCTTTCTTGGCCAAGATATTCGAGTATCAAAAAGAGTGGGTTGATACGGTGGCCAAAAGCCGGATATTCATGCTGCTCAAGAGTCGGCAGATCGGCGCAACCAATACTTTTGCCGAATGGGCGCTGATCGATGCCTTGAAAACCGGTAATAACAAGATTTTCATGTCGGCGTCAAAAGCTCAGGCTTATCAATTCATCGAATACATCAAGGCCTTTGCTCTGGAGGTCATCGGTATCGAGCTGACTGGAGATCCGCTGGTACTGAATGGGCCAAACGGGCAAGTAACGCTCTACTATCTGGGCACCAATGCCAAAACAGCCCAAGGCCGTCACGGCGATACCATCATGGACGAATTCATGTGGATCGCTAGCTTTGCAACTTTCCGCAAAGTCGCATCCGGCATGGCTTCGCAGAAGAAATACCGCCAGATCTATCTATCGACCCCTTCCAGCATACTTCACGATGCCTATAAGTTCTGGGCCGGTACCGACGGCAATCGTAAAAATCCGATCGAGATTGATCTCAGCCATGCTGCGCTGCAACGGCCGACAGTAGGACCTGACAAACGCACCCGTCAGATGGTCACACTGGACGATGCCGAGGCGCGGGGATGTGATTTGTTTGATCGGGATGAGCTGCTGCTCGAATACTCTGATGATGAGTTCGATAATTTGTTCCGTTGTATGTTCGTGGACGATAGCGGCTCATACTTCCCGCTGGCGGTACTCATGCCGAATACGGTGGACAGTTGGGAGATCTGGCACGACTTTAGCCCCTTCGGCTCCAAACCCTATGCCGGTGAGGTCTGGGTGGGATATGACCCATCATTTACCGGTGACAAGGCGGCGCTGGCCATCGTGGCGCCACCACAAAGCGCATATCAACCTTATCGGGTACTGGAAGTCTTATCGTTCGAAGGTTTACCTGCATTTATCCAGGCTGAGCACATCAAAAAAGTGTGTCAACGTTATAACGTCACCTATATGGCCATCGATAATACAGGGAACGGGATCTCGGTGGCTGAACACGTTCAGAAGTTCTATCCGACATTGGTCCGGCTCAATTACAACGTCGAAATCAAAACCAAACTGGCACTCCGGGCAAAAGAGCTTTTCCAGCGCCGCCGGCTGCACTTCGATGCTGGTCGTGTCGATGTGGTCAAGTCTTTCCTCTCCATTAAACAGGCCCTTACTGGTAGTCAGAAGCAAATGACACTGGTGGCCTCCCGCAGCAAAGAAACTAGCCATGCCGATATGGCATGGGCAATCATGCATGCGCTCGAGCGCGCTCCGATCGCAGACAATCTCAATCCAGCCAACGGCGGCGCAGGCCGTGTCAAGGTGCTTTCATCATGAATCAACCCAGTCTACCCATCTCATCCGCTCTGCCTGGCGGTGCATTCAGCTTCGGAGATCCGGAGCCAGTGCTCGATGCCCGTATGCTCTTTGAATACGGATATTGTCCTGTCATGGGGCAGTGGTATGAGCCACCCTATGATATCTATGCCGTATCGCGTCTTTTCCGGGCGACATCGCATCACACTAGTTCGATCATCACGAAAGTCAATATCCTGACAAGTGCCTATATTCCGCATAAGCTGCTCGACCGTCAGCAGTTTAAGGCTTTGGTGCATAACTATCTGGTGTTCCGCAATGCCTACTTGCATATCGTGCGGAATCGACTCGGCGGCATTCTCTCCTTGTCATCAAGACCTGCGATTGTGATGCGACGCGGGATCAATGCCGGCATGTTTTATCAGCTGCTCTACTGGCAGGTACAGAACGGTTCTTTTCAGCAAACACAGTTCAATCCAGGTGAGATCATCCAGATCTATGACGTGGATCTCGATCAGGAAATCTACGGTGTGCCGGACTATCTGAGCTCAGTCAACTCCATCCTTTTGAATGAGGCTGCAACACTATTCCGCCGTAAATACTATAAGAACGGAGCGCATGCCGGCTTCATCCTACATGTGTCCGATGCCCTAAATACACAGTCTGATGTCGATGCCCTGGAGGAAGCCCTGAAAGAAACCAAAGGAGGGGGGAATTTTAAAAACATCATGATCTATACCCCTGCCGGTCAAAAAGATGGTGTCAAGGTTATTCCACTTGCTGAAGTCGCGGCAAAGGATGAGTTTGTCGGGATCAAACAGACCTCGCGGGATGATCAACTGGCAGGCCATCGGATGCCACCACAGCTCATCGGTGTCGTGCCTCAGAACGTCGGCGGGTTCGGTGACATCGAGAAGGCTGCGCGGGTGTTCTATGCACATGAGATCAAGCCGATCCAGATGCTCTTTGAAGATATCAATCTGCAACTTGGTATTGATGTGTTCCGCTTCAAGCCATACGAGCTGCTCGACCCGCCTGCGCCGAAGCCACCCACGGCATAGGTCAAAAAATCGTCCGATCCCGCATTGATCAAAAAACGCCCACCCCGGGCGTTTTTTTTTGCCCGGACCCAAGGCCGCGCGCGG
>JASLEL010000120.1 GCA_030151145.1 Aquirhabdus sp.
GCCCGATCCAGCCTGCACCCGGCAGATAGACCTCACACCAAGCATGCAGGTCAGTGAAATCCTCCTCGGTACCCGATGGACCGTCCAGTGCTTTGACGTCAGCCACCAACTGCACGAGATAGCCCGAGGCAAAACGCGCCGCCAAGCCTAACTTGCGTAGGATCTGCACCAAAAGCCACGAACTGTCGCGGCAGGAGCCTTTCTGTAGGGTCAAGGTCTCGGCGCAGGTTTGCACACCGGGCTCAAGACGGATGCCATACTCGATCTCGCTGGCGAGACGGCTATTGAGCTCGACCAGAAAGTTCACGATCTGCTTCTTATCGCGATCCACGGTGGCAAGCCATGCGTCAAGCTCGGCACTCTCTTCGGAGACTTTCAGGTAGGGCGCAAGCTCTTCTTTTAGGCTCTGCTCATAGGCAAAGGGAAAGTGCTCGGCATAGCTTTCGATAAAGAAATCGAAGGGATTGATCACGGTCATATCCGCGATCACCTCGACCTCAAACTCAAGCTTGGTGGTCTTCTCAGGAAAGACCAGCCGCGCCTGATAGTTGCCAAACGGGTCTTGCTGCCAGTTGATAAAGTGATCGGCTGGCGTGACTTTGAGCGAGTACCCATGGATATGGGTACGCGAATGGGGTGCTGGACGTAAGCGTAAAATATGCGGCGAGACCGCGATGGCACGGTCAAACTCGTAGCTGGTTTTATGCTGTATCGCAACCCGGATCGTCATGCCGCATCTCCCTGTACATAGTGAAACCACGATTCAGTGATCTGATCGTGCAGCTTGATCAGGCTCAGTTGGACGTCATTCAGATAGTCACTGAATGCTTGATTGAGATCCTGCGAGTTTTCGACCCCATGGGTCACTTGCAAGAGATGATCAACATGAGTCAGGACCGCAGCAGGCCGTGGTAGTCCAGCCGCTGCGATCTTGAGTTGCCCCAGACAGTAGTGCTGTGAACGCGGAAAATGCGCGTCGGTGAGCAGAAAGGTGACGGCAGGTGCTCCCCGAATCGAGCTGCGCATCGCACGGCGAAAGCTTAAGTAAGCACTCTGCGACTTGAGCACCTTGGCCCACACCACTTGCCCGAGACGAATCTTCTCCTCCTCGGGGGCCTGCATGATCAGCGAATTGGCGGCATCCAAGATCCGCGTATTCATATCGGCGCGCTCGATATAGCGGCCCATGATCAGGAAATGCCAGCCCGCATCGCGGCTCATTGAGCCGGTAAGCAGGCCGATGATCTTCTCGCAACCTTCGATCACGGTATTTAAGTAGGTATGGCGGTCGGGACGGTTGACGCCCTGCTTGATGTTTTGCTTGGCGTAGAGATCCAGCTCATTTACCAGCTCCCACATCTCGGCGGGCACCACATCACGCGTGGTGCGGATGTTTTCGCGCAGCATCTTGAGCGATGAGATCAGTGAGGCGGGATTGGTATCGTCTGCGAGCAAAAATTTGAGCACATTGCGCTCGTCTTTGACCTGATAGCGCTCTTCAAACAGCACCACGTCGCTATTGATCTCGATCAGGTTGTACCACGACACCGCGATATCACGCGGCAGGTCATACAGCAGATCGTCGTAGACGCTGACCAGACGGGCGATGTTTTCGACACGCTCCAGATAGCGTGCGCTCCAGTAGAGGCGTTCGGCAACACGTGACAGCATGATGATTCTCCTTATTCGCCTTTGCTCGCAACGATCCAGGTGTCTTTACTGCCACCGCCTTGGGATGAGTTGACCACCAGCGAGCCTTTCTTCATGGCGACACGGGTCAGACCGCCCGTAGTGACATAGGTCTCTTTGCTCTGCAGGATGAAGGGCCGCAAGTCCAGATGACGCGGCTCCAGCGCATCCTTGCCGATCAGGGTCGGTGCGGTCGAAAGCCTGAGCGTGGGCTGTGCGATGTAGTTGCGCGGGTTGGCCTCGATCAGCTTGGCGAAGAGCTGCTGCTCCTCCTTGGTTGAGTGCGGACCGACCAGCATGCCGTAACCGCCGGACTCATTGGCGGGCTTGACTACGAGTTTATCGAGATTGGCCAGCACATAGGCACGCTCATCATCGCGCTCACAGAGGAAGGTCTGCACATTGGGCAGGATCGGCTCCTCGCCAAGATAGTAGCGGATCAGGTCCGGTACATAGGCATAGACCACCTTGTCATCGGCGACGCCCGCACCGGGCGCGTTCGCCAGTGCTACATTGCCCGCACGCCACGCCCGCATCAGGCCCGGCACTCCCAGCGCCGAATCCGGCAGGAAAGTCTCAGGATCAAGGTACAGGTCATCAATGCGGCGATAAATCACATCGACCCGCTCTGGGCCATAGATGGTCTTGGTATAGACGCAGTCGTCACTACCGACAAACAGATCCCCGCCCTCGACCAACTCCACCCCCATCTGCTGGGCGAGGAACGCGTGCTCAAAATACGCCGAGTTATAGATGCCCGGGGTCAGCACCACGATGCCCGGCCGCTCGATCTGGCGCGGCGACAGCGCCGTCAGGGTCTCAAGCAACTGTGCGGGATAGGCATCGATGGGCTTGATGTCTTCATTCTCAAACAGCTCCGGCAGCACGCGCTTGGTGATGGCGCGGTTCTCGAGCATATAGGCGACGCCAGACGGCACGCGCAGATTATCCTCAAGCACATAGAACTGTCCCGTCTCGTCACGCACCAAGTCAGTGCCGCAGATATGCGCCCACACGCCATAGGCGGGCGAGATGCCGACACACTCGGGGCGGAAGTTCTTGGACTTCATGATGATGTATTCAGGGATGATGCCGTCTTTGATACAGCGCTGGTCGTGGTAGAGGTCATCAATAAAGCGGTTCAGTGCGGTCAGGCGTTGCTTGAGGCCCGCTTCGGCGACGGCCCAGTCTTTGGCGTCGATGGTGCGCGGGATGATGTCAAACGGCCAGGTGCGGTCGATGTTGCCTTCTTCGGTGTAGACGGTAAAGCTGATGCCCATCGCCTGCACCGTGGATTCGGCGGAGAGGCGGCGCTTTTCGAGTTCATCAGGAGGCAGTGCGTCTAAGCATTCGAGCAGTCGCTGCGCGGAAAAGCGGGGATTACCGAAATGGTCAATCAGTTCGTCAAAAAACACGTCAGCTTGGTAATTTCTAATGAGTTTATGCATGTGCATCGTATCCTGATCTGGCTCGGTCGGGGACAGAATCAACCTCTGGTGTCGCAGAGCCAAGCACGAACTGCGTCCTATGTGAGTGTTATGAATTCACGACTGTTTGAGTCGTATATACCCCAACTATATTAAAAATGTGAAATCAGGCTGTTTGTTACAAATCAATGTTGTACGTATTGATGTTGTACAAATCACGGGATCGCGACCCATCTCGGAGCGACCCTCTCCTGATCCAGCAAATTTCAAGCCAAGACGTGCACTATGGCATCTGACTCATGCTTGATGGCTATTTTTTAAACCCTTGATTTTGAATCTCTGCTTTTGGATTCTGGTTTTAGTGCCATATCTCATCAGTACTCTGCCCTCATCCCCGTGATCAGGTATGAGATTGGACTGCTGTAGTGAATAGAGTCTGCATGCAGATCATAAAAGCCCGTGTCTTGCACCGCTACGCACCATAAAGGGGAGCTCCTTGCCACCAATCGCCCCCACAGGAGAAGCCTGCTGCGTCAAACCAAACACATGAATTTCGTCTTAAATATTCACTAATAAATTAATTTTGTTAATTTTTTAAATATAAATTTCTTCGCTTTCGGCACATCACCGCCTCTCATCCGAGAACTCTGGCATGTGTCTTGCTTTTATTTATGCTGAGTAGAAGCGGCTAGCGCCCAGCACCTGAAGTGTTGGCACCGTGGGGCATTGCTCTTAGGACGTGACATACGTCCACATCGACTTTCGTTGATGTTTGAACGACACCATCCCGGTTTCGTCAATAAGGAGCGCACAGATGCCTAACCGCAACCTTGATCTATCACCACCACACTGCTGTCTGTCGCATGCGGATCTAACCGACATGCGCGTTTGTCACGTCTACGCGTCACCCACTCCTGCTTTATCCCCGATATCCGATCACTCTATGCCTTTCGGAGGTTTTATCATGCCTGCTCTTTCTGATCTTGCTCAACGTCTGCATCTGGCCCGGCGGTTTCCGGTCAGCGCCCTATCCTTGGCGCTCATCGCCAGTGCGCTTGGCGCTGCGCCCGCCACCTATGCTGACGATCACGTCACTCTGCTGACGAACTGGTACGCCCAGGCCGAACATGGTGGCTTTTATCAGGCATTAGCCACAGGTATCTACAAGAAATACGGACTGGACGTCACCATCAAGATGGGTGGACCGCAGGTCAATGATGTCCAGCTTCTGGCAGCCCATCAAGCTGATTTCATTCTGGGCTATGACTTTCAGGTACTCTCCAGCGTCGAATCCAGCATTCCGCTCACCACCATTGCCACCTCGTTTCAATTCGATCCCCAAGGTCTGATGACGCATGATGATGTCGGCAGCCTCGCCGGGCTTAAAAACAAAACCATTCTGGTTGCGGGCAACAACCTCACCAGTTGGTGGCCGTGGCTTAAAGCAAAATTTGGCTACAGCGATGCGCAGGTACGTCCTTATACCTTCAACCTGCAGCCGTTTATCCTCAATCCGGATGTGGCGGTTCAGGCCTATCCTTCATCCGAGCCCTTTCAGGCGGAGCAGGCCCATGTGAAGTCCAAATTCTTCCTGTTTGCCGATCAAGGCTACCCTCCCTATAGCGCCACCATCGTCGCCATGCAGGACACGCTGAAAAGCAAGCCCGATGTCGCACGCCGCTTTGTCAAAGCCTCCATGGAAGGCTGGAAGAGCTATCTGAACAATCCCGCCCCAGCCAATGCCCTGATCAAAAAGGACAACTCGCAAATGAGCGATGCCCAACTGGCTTTCGGGATCGCCCAAATGAAAAAACTCAAACTGGTCACGGGTGGCGATGCAGGCACGCTCGGCATTGGCGCCATGACGGATGCGCGCTGGAAAAAAACCTACGACTACATGGTCAGCGCCAAGTTGCTCAAACCCACGACCGACTACCACCAGGCCTATACGCTGACGTTTATTCAGAACGCCAAAGTGCTGCCCTAATTCATTTTTATCTCATATTCAGTTGAACTGGAGCCTCTGATGTTAGTCACCAAACAAAAAGTCCTGCGCCGCTTCTGGTATGCGATCATGCCCATGTCGCAGTTGGATGATGGTCCCCAGCCCTTTACCCTGCTCGGCGAAGCCATCGTGCTGTGGAAAGGTGCCGATGGCAAACCGCACGCCTTGCGTGATCGCTGCTGTCACCGCACAGCCAAACTCTCCAAAGGCTTTGTCGATAGCGAGGGCAATATCTCCTGCGGCTATCATGGCTGGACCTATGATTGCACCGGCCATTGCGTACGCATTCCGCAAAACAGCAATAACGCCATCCCGTCCCGTGCCATTATTCCCGCCTATCATTGCGAAGCACGCTATGGCTATGCGTGGGTTGCGCTGGAAGATCCATTACAACCGATCCCGCACTTTCCCGAAGACGGTGCACCCGGTTTTAGACGGATTCTGCAGTTTTATGAACGTTGGCAGACCAGCCCGCTGCGCATGATGGAGAACTCTTTTGATAATTCTCACTTCAGCTTTGTGCATAAATCCAACTTCGGGCTGTTTGACAATCCCACCCCGTCCAAATATGAATTCCGGCCTGAGGAATGGGGATTTGAAGCCGAGACGCGGGTCCCGGTCCGCAATCCTGTTGCCAGCCATCGTATCACGGGGTCCACACAGGAGA
>JASLEL010000052.1 GCA_030151145.1 Aquirhabdus sp.
GTCTGTAAATTCTTCAGGCAAATGTCATCTATTGTCAGCATTATTTGTTAAGATGCTGGGTCAACGATGCCTTGCATGATGCAGAGCATGGCACGGATGACAATCCAGCAGCCATCGCTCACCGCCTGCTACATCGTTGAATCATCAACGTTGTCACCATGAGATCCATGGTGCTACATCTTCTTTTTACTCTTGTTCACTCAGGAACCATCATGAACTCGATCAATACCTCGATCCCGGCTCAAGCCGCATCCGTCCCCACCGACAGCTACCTGATGCCGACCTATGCTCGCCAACCGATCGCGTTTGTTCGAGGCCGAGGTTCCTATCTGTACACCGCTGACGGCACCGCCTATCTGGATGCACTGACCGGGATCGCCGTGTGCGGTCTGGGCCATGCTCATCCTGTGATTGCAGCCGCCATCGCTGATCAGGCAGCCACCCTGATCCATACCAGCAATCTCTTTCAGGTACCTTGGCAAGAAGAAGCCGGTCGCCTGCTCTGTCAGGTCGGCGGTATGGAGCGCTGTTTCTTTGCCAATAGCGGTGCCGAAGCCAACGAAGCTGCCATCAAACTGGCGCGCATGAGCGCCTATAAAAAAGGCATCGCGACACCCAAGATCATCGTGATGGAGAAATCTTTTCACGGTCGTACCCTTGCGACCCTGTCTGCCACTGGCAATGAAAAAGTGCAGAAAGGCTTTGCGCCACTGGTCGAAGGTTTTGTGCGCGTGCCATTTGGTGATGTCGCTGCGATTGAGGCACTGGCTGCCCAGCATCAGGACATCGTCGCCATTCTGGTCGAGCCGATCCAAGGTGAAGGCGGCGTCAATACCGCACCGCAAGGCTTCAGCTATCTGGAGCAGCTCCGTGCCTTGTGTGACCAGCATGACTGGCTGCTGATGATTGATGAGATCCAGACTGGTAATGGCCGCACCGGCAAATACTTTGCCTACCAGCACACCAGCATCCAGCCCGATGTGCTGACCACGGCCAAGGGCCTCGGCAATGGTTTTCCGGTCGGTGCGTGTCTGGTCCGAGACAAAGCCCGTGAGCTGTTCAGCGCCGGTAATCACGGCTCTACCTTTGGCGGTACGCCACTGGCCTGCCGTACGGTCTATAGCGTGATCGAGACGATACAGGCTGAGAATGCCATCGAAAACGCAGCAACCGTAGGTGCTTATCTAAAAGACCGCTTCACGGCTGAACTGAGTGGCCTGAACATCACCGTGCGCGGCTTTGGCATGATGCTCGGCATTGAGCTGCCACGCGCCTGTGGCGAGCTGGTCGCCCGCGCCCGCGACGAAGAGCACCTGATCATCAACGTCACCGCAGACAATGTAATTCGCCTCCTGCCGACCTTGAACCTCTCGACAGCAGAAGCCGATGAAATCATCGTACGTGTCGTACGTCTGGTCAAAAGCTTTCTGGCTGGCTGATCACTAAGCCCTGACGCTAAATATAAAAAACCCTTGGTCATCCAAGGGTTTTTTTTATGCATTGCACCATCAAATACAGGGGCGCTGACTGAAATACTGACTTAAGGTTTCGATACAGCGCATCACTTTCAGCGGCTGCTCACGCCGTAGCGTGATGGCATAGATGGTAAAATGCGGCTGTATCTCCCACTCAGGCAAGACTTCGACCAGACGACCTTGATTGTAAGAAGGTGGCAGATCAACCGACAGCAGACCGCCAATGCCAAGACCGCTCTCCATCAAAGATGTGAGCATAAAGACATTATTGGTATGCAGACGGGAATTGACCTTGACGGTTGTCTCTTCACCCGTCAAACGGTGACGTAACCGCGTCTCATGCTGATGGGCAAAAGTCAGCTGTATCCGCTCATGCTGCTCAAGATCAGCAGGTGTCAGAATCGGAGGATGTCGCTTCAGGTAGTCAGGCGATGCGCACAACACGATGCGTGTCTGAGTCATGGGGCGGGCGATCAGATTGGAGTCTGCAAGGCCCGGACTCATGCGGATGGCGATGTCAATGCGCTCTTCGATCAGATCGATATAGCGGTTATCCGCCTGAAAATGCACATTCAGTCTTGGATTGGCCTGTATCCAGCCCGACAACGCCGGCAGCACATGGTATGCCCCCAACTCAGGCGATGTCGCGATCCGCAGATCACCGACCAACTCATCGCGCAGTTCACTGACCCGCACGACCCCAAGCTGAGCTGCATTCACCATCTCGCGGCAGCTCAAGTAAAAAATACTACCGGCTTCGGTCAAGCTTAGCTTGCGCGTTGAACGATGCAGCAGCGCAGTACCCATCTCATGCTCAAGCATGCGGATCTGCTGGCTCACCGCACTGGTGGTAATCCCGAGCTCCCGGGCGGCACCGCTAAAGGATTCTTTTTCCACCACACTGGCAAAGATTGCCATGCTGCGCAAATTATCGAGCATACACATGAACCTCGCGCCATCAAGACGCGGTAAATGGGCTATCTTTCCCCACACAGCCTTTGCCGTCCTAGACGCAAAAGCCGCATTTGTCACACGATTAAATCACGCACATCAGCGCTTGGGCAAGACCAGCATCGGGTCCATCGGCTTACCATTCAGGCGCACCTGAAACTCCAGCATCACACGCGTGCTGCCTGAGCTACCCATTTCTGCGATTTGCTGGCCTGCCGTCACACGTGTCGGCACCAATTGACCGGTACTGTCGGCCGTTTTTTCGGCCACCAGCATACGCTGATTGTGTGCATAGGCCGAAATATAGCCATTGGCATGCTGGATCAAAATCAGATTGCCGTATTCAGGCAGGCCATTACCTGCGTAAATGA
>JASLEL010000226.1 GCA_030151145.1 Aquirhabdus sp.
CTTCCACACGCTGTACTGGTGCGTCATCGGCATGAGCTGCGGTCATTCCTAGACCTGCGCCCATCCCGAGCGTCATACTTCCTGCAAAGATTAATCGCAGGGAATGCGATAGCTTGTTCTCTTTCATCATAGTGTAACCTCTTTGTAGTAGTCAGGTAACGATTAGCAACATCTGTGCCATTTTTTATCAGTTGTAAAAAATGCTAATCACTTCTCGTTTTTGTACTTTTATTCTTTTGGTTAAATTGTTTTTATAATGTGCGGTGTTCATTTTTAGAGCGGTTGGTGTTCGATAATGGAGCTTTTGGTTAAAAATAAAATATTCATCTCATTAAAATAATCAGTGATTTCCTCAATCTGTGTCATCTGGATGACACATTGTGGCGTTCCAAAAAGCGCAATAAACACTGAATTTCTGCTATCCTGATGCACAATTCGTATACGAAAACTGACATTAAGTGTCTTAATTGGACATTATTTGTCAGTTTTGGACAATAATTTTGTGATTCGCTGGTTTGTTTTGGTGCAAAATGAATTGGCATAAAACTCGCATTGCTTCGGCCTGATATGGTTTCTGGTGAGGCTCACAATGGATGAGTTTCGCTAAGGAAGGAGAAAGATATTGGATTCACGTTTAGCACGTGGGTGGTTTAATGTTATTAATGGCTTACGTGAATGTACAAAGGTAGGGATCTCCTTCACATTTGCTGCGGCTATGACAACACCTGCGTTTATTTCAACATCCGTCAGGGCGGCTCCCAGCCTGCCCGTCACATCCCCGGCAGACCCGCATAAAGTTTTGCGCTATGTCTTTATCACGCTCGAAACCGGCTATGACCCTGCCGTGATCAATGATCTGTATTCCTCGCATGTGATCTATGCGATCTTTGATTCGCTCTATACCTACGATTATCTGGCACGTCCTGCCAAGCTGATTCCGCGTGCTGCCGAGGCCTTGCCTGAGATCAGTCCGGACGGCAAGACCTACACCATCCATCTGAAAAAAGGCATTTATTTCACCCCTGATCCGGCTTTTGGCGGTAAGCGCCACGAGCTGACCATGGCGGATTTTGTCTACTCCTTTGAGCGTCTCCTGGACCCGCGTATTCACTCCCCGAATGGCTGGCTGTTTGATGGCAAGATCGTCGGCATGGATGCACGGGTTGAGGAGGCCAAGAAGACCGGCAAGTTTGATTATGACCGTCCAGTCGAGGGCTTTGAGATTGTCGATCCTTACACCCTACGCATTCATCTGACCAAACCGGATTTCAATCTCACCATGATGCTGGCGCATCAGCCTGCATCGGCGGTTGCCCGTCAAGTGATCGAGAAATACCAGAATGATCAAGGCTGGGTGATGAATCATCCGGTCGGCTCAGGGCCTTATCAGCTTGAGTCGTGGGTGCCGGGGTCGCGTACGGTGCTCGTCGCTAATCCGCAGTACCGTGGCTATATCTGGGACTTCAAGGCGGGTACGGACCCTGAAGATCAGCAGATCGTCGCCAAGATGAAAGGCAAGCATATGCCACAGATCGGCCGCATCGAGATCAGTGACATGCCGGAAGACCAGTCGCGCTGGCTGGCCTTCCAGAACGACGAAGTGGATATGTTTCAGCTCGAAGGTCCGCTGGTGCCGCGTGCGCTGTCGCATGGCAAGCTCAAGCCTGAGCTTGCGGCCAAAGGAGTCGAGCTGTCGCGTTTTGTCGATCCTGAGCAGAGCTCTTACTATTGGAATATGCTCGACCCGGTGGTCGGCGGTATGTCCAAGGACAAGATCGCGCTGCGGCGTGCCATTGCCATGGCGCATGATGTCAAAGAAGAGATTCAGGTGGTGTGGAACGGTGATGCGGTTGAGCTGCAGTATCCGATCCCACCTGGCGTGGTGGGCTACGACCCGAACTATCGCAGCAGTATCCAGTATGATCCTGCCGCAGCCAATCTGCTCTTGGACCGCTATGGCTACAAGATCGGTCCTGATGGCTTCCGCAGATTGCCCGATGGCAAGCCACTGGTCATCAACTACGCGGTGCGGACCGGCTCCAATAGCAACGAGCAGGCCGAGATGTGGAAGAAAACCTACGACCGCATCCATATCAAGATGAACGCCAATATCATGCCGTTCCCGGATCTCCTGAAGGCCGAGAAGCAGTGCAAGATCCAGACGCGGACCAATCCATGGTTTGCCGACTATCCGGACGGCGATAACTTCATGCAGCTTTTCTACGGGCCAAATATCTACAGCACCAACAATGGCTGCTCCAAGATCCCGGCATACGACCGTCTGTATGAGCAGACCCAGCAGATGCCGGCAGGCCCTGAGCGCGATGCGCTCTATCACAAGATGTCGCGTATCCTCGAAGTCTATATGCCGTACCGCATGGGCTATGCCCGCTATCGCAATATCCTCTCCCAGCCACGCGTGATCGGGTTCAAGAAACACCCGGTCATCCCGGCGGAGTGGGAGTATTTTGATATCGAGCCGCGTAAATAAAGCATTGAGTAAACAGGCTCTTTGCAATCCCAAGACCAAGATTGCAAAGGGCACTATAGCGGCGCCATCGCTTGATGTGCGTCAGAGATTATCCAGCAAACCGCGATCTGATGAGGATTCAGGGAAAAAGAATTTGAAGCTGGCGCGTGCTGTGTAAGGAATGACCATGACGGTTTATATTTTACGTCGATTATGGCAGATGATCCCGACCATGCTCGGGGTGATCATCCTGATCTTCTTTTTGTTTAACTGGGTGGGCGGCGATCCGGCCTATATCCTCGCGGGCAAGATCTCAAGCCCGGAAATCATTGCCAATATCCGCCGTCAGCTCGGTACGGATCAGCCGTACTATGTGCAGCTGTGGATCTTTATCAAGCAGGTCGTGACCTTTAATTTCGGCGTGAGCTGGAGTACGGGTGAGTCGGTGGCGCAGGTGATCTTGACCCGCATTGGGCCGTCGCTGACCATTCTGATCCCGCTGACTATCCTGCAGACACTGATCTCGGTGGCACTGGCGCTGGTGGTCGCAGTCAAGCGCGGTACGATCACTGACCGCGCGGTGATGATTGCCTGTACCGTCGGGATGTCGATCAGTATTCTGGTCTATATCATTCTGTTTCAGTACTGGTTTGCCTATAAATGGAGCATCTTCCCCGTGCAGGGGTGGGGTGACAATCTTGGCATTAACCTGTTTCACTATTCGCTCTTACCCATCCTGATCATGCTGGTGGTGAGTATCGCGCCGTGTCTGCGGCTGTATCGTACCTTTATTCTGGACGAGATCCATCAGGATTATGTGCGCACCGCACGGGCTAAAGGCGTGGGCGAGCAGCGCATCCTCTGGGTGCATGTGCTGCGCAACGCGGCGATTCCGATCATCACCGATGTGATGTCCAATCTGCCGACGCTGCTTGTGAGTGCCTTCCTGATCGAAAATTTCTTTGGTATTCCCGGCATTGGCCGCGAGGTGATTCTGGCGGTGGAGCGCAGTGATTTTCCGGTGATCAAGGCCGTGACGGTGTATGTGGCGTTTGCGACCATGGTCTTTAACCTGCTGACCGATCTGCTGTATAGCGCAGTCGATCCACGCGTACAGCTCAAATAAGGGAGACGATTATGAGTACTTTATCGACGACTCCCGCATCGCTTGCGCAGAGTGCTGCACCGGTCGAATCGCATAGCCTGTGGGCTTTGGCTTGGCGCCGCCTGCGTGCCGACCGGGTCGCTATGCTGTCGCTCGCGGTGGTTGCGGCCTTCATCATCATGCTGTTGCTGTCGGCGACCGGTGTGATCGCCAAGCACTGGAATGATGATGTCGGCGTTAACTATGCACCGCCCACCTTCGTAGGACCGGATGCAGATGACAGTGCTGAATCAACGCAGGCAGCCGCCGCAAAAGACACCACGCCGATTGATTACTACGGCGTGACCGATCCACTACAGGCTGATATGGCTGCGATCCATGCCGAGCTGGCTCAGTCTAGCGTGGAAAAAGCCCGTGTCCGTCAGACCACGCTGCCTTTTGGGGCGGATAAATGGGGGCGCGACATTATCCAGAAGACCATCAAAGGCTCTGAAACCTCCATCACCGTAGGTCTGGTCGCGGCGCTGCTGTCGGTGCTGCTGGGGACCTTGCTCGGTGCCGTGTCGGGCTATTTTGGTGGCTGGATCGATGATGCGCTGAACTGGTTCTATAGCATTTTTACCTCGATTCCTTATCTGCTGTTGATTCTCGCGGTGGCAGCGGTGCTGCAGCAGAAGGGCATTCTCTCCATCGTGCTGATCCTGTCGCTGACGGGCTGGACCGGGACGTACCGTTTGATCCGTGCCGAATACATGAAGCATAAAGCCCGTGAATACGTGCTGGCTGCCGACGCCATCGGGGCGAGTCATATGCGCAAAATGTTTGTGCATATCTTCCCCAATGTCAGTCATGTGGCGCTGGTGCAGATGTCGCTCATGGTGGTGAATTTTATCAAATCCGAAGTGATTTTGAGCTTCTTGGGCTTTGGTGTGCCGATTGGGGTGGTGTCGTGGGGCAGTATGCTCAACGAAGCCAAAAACGAGCTGATCTTGGGCCACTGGTGGCAGATGATGGCAGCCAGTGTGGCGATGGCGGTGCTGGTGACGGCGTTCTCGCTGTTTACCGATGCCCTGCGCGATGCGCTCGATCCAAAACTGAAATCCTGATGGGCCTATAAGAGAAGGAATGAATCATGAGTGATATTGATGTCATGACGCCCATTGTGATCCCTGAGGATGACTCGGCACACGGTGAGGCGCGACTTAACCAGATTAACGATGCGACGGGTGAGTTGCACCCCTTGCTGCGCGTGCAGAACCTGCGTGTGAGCTTCCGCAGTGACAAAACCACTTGGGTCCAGACCGTCAAGGGTGTGAGCTTTGATATCCCTTACAACACCACGGTGGCGCTGGTGGGGGAGTCGGGCAGTGGTAAGTCGGTCAGCTCGCTGGCCGTCATGGGGCTTCTGCCTGAGCAGACCTCGCGTATTGATGCCGCCAGTGTGCTGGAGTTTGAAGGTAAAGATCTGCTCGCCATGTCGATGCATGAGCGGCGGATGATGTGTGGCAAAGACATTGCCATGATCTTTCAGGAGCCGATGACCTCGCTCAATCCGGTCTTCACCGTCGGTAGCCAGATCGGTGAAGTGCTGCAGATTCATATGAATATGAATGCCAAGCAGGCGCGCGAGCGCACGCTGGAGTTGCTCAAGGAAGTCGGCATCCCATCCCCAGAAACCAAGATCGACGCCTATCCAAACCAGATGTCAGGTGGTCAGCAGCAGCGCGTGATGATCGCGATGGCGATTGCCTGCGAGCCCAAGCTCTTGATCGCCGACGAGCCGACCACGGCACTGGATGTGACGATTCAGAAGCAAATCGTCGATCTGATCGAATCCTTACGCGTGAAGCGCCGTATGTCGGTGCTCTTCATCACCCATGATCTGGCGCTGGTGGGTGAGATCGCCGATCAGGTGGTGGTCATGCGCCATGGTGTGATCCGAGAGGATGGTTTTGCTGATCAGGTGCTGCATTATCCGCAGGATGCTTACACACAGGCGCTGTTGCGCTGTCGTCCGAGTCTGGATAGCCGCCCCATGCGCCTGCCGGTGATCAGTGATTTCCTCAACCTCGATGGTACGGCCAAGCCGCACGACGAGACCCATGGCATCATCATGCCACCTGAGCGTACGCGTGGTCTGATCGGTGATGAGCAAATCATTCTCGATGTGCGCAGCCTCTCCAAGAGTTTCTACATCCGTGATGGTTTCTTTAGCAAGAAAGAATTCAAAGCGGTGCAGGATGTGTCCTTTAAACTCGCTAAGGGCAAGACGCTCGGCATCGTCGGTGAGTCCGGCTCGGGCAAGAGTACGCTGGGCCTGACCCTGATGCGTCTGCATCAGGCAACCGGCGGTCAGGCGTTCTTTGAGGGCAAGGATATCCTTGCGATGTCCAATCAGGAGTTTATGGCCTATAAGCGCCGTATCCAGATCATCTTTCAGAATCCTTATGCATCTCTGAACCCGCGCTTCACGGTTGGGCAGATCTTGCTTGAGCCGATGCAGTTGCATGGTATCGGTCAGAATGATGCAGGGCGCACCCAGCTTGCGATGCAATTGCTTGAACGGGTAGGGCTGCCGACGGCGGCGTTCTACCGTTATCCGCATGAGTTCTCGGGTGGGCAGCGTCAGCGCATCGCCATTGCGCGCTGTCTGACCTTGCAGCCGGAGATCTTGATCTGTGATGAGTCGGTATCGGCGCTCGATGTGTCGGTACAGGCGCAAGTCTTGAATCTCTTGCAGGACCTGCAGGATGAGTTTGGCTTGAGCTATCTCTTTATCTCGCATGATCTGTCGGTGGTGAAATATATCGCCGATCAGGTACTGGTGATGAATCATGGTGTGATGGTGGAGTTGGCTAACTCCGACGAGCTCTATCGTCATCCGCAGCATCCGTATACGCAGAAGTTACTCAGTGCGATCCCCAAAGGCGTGCATTGATGCGGCTGACCACCGCACGGCTTGTGATCCGTGAGATGACGGTCGCTGATGCGGCTTTCATCTTAAAGCTTATGACGGAGCCGGGCTGGTTGCAGTTTATCGGTAATACGAGTGTACGGACGTTGGATGATGCTGTGCACCATATTCTGACGCGGTTGACCAGTACGCTGGGGCTGGGCTTTCGGGTGGTTGAGCTTGATGACAGCATGCCGATTGGGATCTGTGGCCTTGTGCAGCGGGATTATCTCGATCATGTCGATTTGGGCTATGCCTTTCTGGAGGCTTACTGGCATCAGGGCTATGCGGTCGAGGCTGCTACGGCGATGCTGGATTATGCACTGCATACGCGTGGCTTTAAGCAGCTGTGCGCCATCACGGATCTGGGCAATGTGGCCTCGATCCGGGTGCTGGAGCGGTTAGGGTTTCGCTATGAGCGCGATATCACGGTGCCTAAGGATGGGACGGTGTTAAAGTTGTTCAGGCTGGATGTAGGTGGGCTTTAGAGTGGTCTGATGTCTTTCGTTATTCGACTTCCCCGTGATATATACGACCTGCCCATCAGGTGAGATTTTCTTGATTTGAGCGTCATCTGTGATGAAGATATTGCCACGGCTATCAACGGTCAGATGGTCAGGCTCCTCAAAACGCGCTTGGGTTGCCGCACCGAGATGGTTGTCCAGATGTCCAGCTTGACCTGCTACTGTACTGACCAGACCCTGTGGTGTGACTTTACGGATAACGCCACTGTCTGCTTCGGTAATATAGAGGTTGTCGGTTTGGTCGATACTCATGTGTGTGGGGCTATTAAACAAAGCCACATCTCCAGCACCATCCTGATAGCCTGCTAGACCTTTCTGTCCCGCAAAGAAGGAGATATGACGCTGATTGTCGATTTTCCAGATGACGCTATTTAGACGATCCAACACAAACAGATTACCACTGCGATCTATGGCGATGTCTGCAAAATCTGTCGTGTCATGTCTATGCTTAGATAGCGTATATTCTCCAGTATTGGGGTAGTAGGAGTCGTAGGGTTTGTTGGATGGCCCATATAGCGTTGTAACGTTGCCATCCGTCGTAACTTTTTTCACCAGCCCCCATTCCCGGTTGACGATATATAGGTTGCCGGACTGATCGATGGTGATGGCATCGATACCATTTAGTCGAGCTGTGTTGCGGTCGCCGTCCTGTGGGGCAAACAAGATTTGTGTGCCATCTTTCAGTGTGCGAGACAGTAGTTGTAGTTTTAATGTCCCAACGAAGGTTTTGATATTACCGTTCAAGTCGACTTGTCGAATAGCATCATCATCGGCGATATACAGGATATGATTTAACGGTGAGTAGACGAGAGTTTTTGGTACTCCTAAACGGGCGTTTTCACCTTGCCCGTCACGAAGATCAACTCCTGTTCCATTAGGATTAGTATGTCCCCAGCCAATATCCCAGCCTGCTAGTGTATGTGTCTCTCTGGTCGTTGATGACACCTTGCGAACCGTTCCAGCATCAAGAATGTAAAGATTACCTTCTGAATCATGTGCTATGCCATGTATGAAGGCGAAGCTGGCGATGTGGTACTCTCCGTCACAGTGCATGCGCAGATTGCGGCCAAGTAGCATATTTAGCTCGCAATCCATATGCAGATCGCGAATAGCCTCTTTGCCTGCAGTTTTTTCCCCATACTGGGCTGGCTGAGGGCCGCATGCAGCGAGTGTGCCCATCAGAAGATATGCGCCAAGCTGAATCATATTCCGTTGACTCATGTGTCTCTCCTTATGTCGGCCCACCGCGCAGATCTTGTGCAGGTCCGCTGTACCTTAGCACAAGTAGTATTAAGGATAAAACATAGACAAATCAAAAAGCCCGCAACATGTGCGGGCTTTTCTTGGAGACCTCATCAGGCCGAAACCGGATGCTTCATCTTGTGATAGAGGAAGTCCAGCACTTGCGAGCGCAGATCATGGTAGCGGGCGTTATGCGCCAGCACCAGACGGTCGCGCGGATGCGGCAGATCGACCTCCAAGATCTCGCCGATGGTGGCGGCGGGGCCATTGGTCATCATCACGATGCGATCAGACAGCAGCACCGCCTCATCCACATCATGCGTCACCATCACCACGGTGGCTTGGGTCTTCTGCACGATGCCGATCAGCTCATCCTGCAGGTGAGCACGGGTCAGGGCATCGAGTGCACCAAAAGGCTCATCCAACAGCAACACCTGTGGCTCCATCGACAGTGCACGGGCGATGCCGACACGTTGTTTCATGCCGCCCGAGATTTCGCTTGGATATTTATGCATGGCATGGCTTAAGCCCACCATCTTGAGGGCCGCTTCGGTGCGGGCCTTCAGCGCGTCTTTCGCTTCCTTGGCACCAAACACGCGCTCGACAGCGAGGTAGACATTGTCAAAACAGGTCAGCCATGGCAGGAGTGAGTGGTTCT
>JASLEL010000249.1 GCA_030151145.1 Aquirhabdus sp.
AGACGGTCGTCGCATTCGCCAGCAGGTTGACACCATCGGTGTCGGATAGGTCCGTCGCCAGTGGCAGACAGAGCCGGACAGGCGCCAAGGCATATTGAGCCCAAGCCCCGTCCATGTGCGGACCTGGGGCGAAGACGACACGCTTGTTCGCCACGAATCTGCCTCTTAAGCCTGCCTGACTGGCATCAATCACTGTTCCGACCCCGACGATACCGGGGATAAAAGGCGGCTCTCGTCGTTGAATATAGGTACCCGCGATCTGCATGCGATCAGAAGGGTTCACTGGAGAGCAGTGAATCTTGATCAGCACCTGACCTGACGCTGGCGTGGGAATTGATCGCTCGGCCACCTCAAGATGGCCATCCGGGAACGCCTGAATAATCTGCATAGATTGAGTCATTTGATCTCTGCCTTTTTAATGAGCGTGGGATTTCAATGCCGCAAGATAGGGGACGTGAGCGCTTCTCATCGGGATGAGTTGCTCTTCTGAAGCTCACGCGCCACCTGTACGGCATTGCTACTTTGTACATTGACATTGCCATAGCGAATGACCGTGCTGGTCAGATCAGCATGCTTGGCAATTCGTCTGGTGAATCTGCGGCCTAAGGCGGGAAAGCGATCAATCCATTTGAGTGCGCGCGGATAAAACGAGAAACCGGATTGCGATGCATTCACCGCATGAATGATCGCATCAGCCGCCTTTGCTGCCGAACCGAGTCCTGCTGGGCCATCAAGCCAGTACTCAACCCCCGTGATCTGCCGCACCTCCTCGGATGCGGCGGTACTGATGGCCCCAAAATCAAGCTCGACCACGCGTACGCCATACGGACGAAGCTCCAGCGCCATCATACCGGAGAGCGCCGCGCCAGCAGCGCGGGACGCAGCATAGTGTCCCAGATGAGGAAACGCCGACACACGGGCCATGGAGCCAATGTTGATGATGATGCCCTCACGACGCTCAATCATCGCGGGTACAAGACCTGCGATCAGGGCAACCGGACTCCAGACATTGGTTTCAAACTGGGCCCGTGCTTCGTTGCGATCGCCTGCGACCCAAGTGAGCCCTTGCATGGTACTGCCCGCGTTGTTGATCAGAATATCCACGCCGCCAAGCGCCTCCATTGCCGCTTGGGCAAGGGTGGCTGCCTCACCACGTTGACTGAGATCAGCAGGCAGGACATAGGGGGCGAATCCGCCTTCACTCACGATTTCTGCAGCCAACTCAGTCAGCCGATCCGCCCGGCGTGCCGAGATCGCCAACATGGCTCCCGCTTTGGCCAGTTTCTTTGCAGCAATCCAACCAACGCCGCTTGAAGCACCCGTCAAAAGAATACGTTTTCCGTTCAGTGCCATGATCTTCATCCGCTCAAGTTGCCTGTCGTGACAATGTGGTTTAAGCTCAGCATTAACGACAGCGACCACTGTCGTTTAATACAACAGTAGTCGCTGTCGTATGCTTTGTCAACAGGTATTGGAGAGAAATCGACGTGGTGAAAACTTGGTCTGATGATGACCCCAAAGCAGCATTAATGGCTCGCAAACGTACGCTGATTGTCGATGCCGCACTACAAGCCTTCCTTGAGCATGGCTATGCCGAAAGCTCGGTGAACAAGATCGCGGAAGTGGCCGGCGTGTCCATCAAAACCCTGTACCGCCATTTCGAGACCAAAGACGAACTGTTCAGTGCGGTCATGCAAGTTGCTTGCTCACGACATGCAGAACCGGAGGGTGACAACCCAATCGCAATGGCGCAGGAAATCGATCCTGCCTGGTATGCAGTACCGCCTCACATTGCGCTAGTCCGTGTCGGTGAAGACTATCTGCACCACATCCTCTCCAAAGAGCAACTGGCGATCTATCGGGTGATCACCCGCGATGCACACCGTTTCCCAGAGCTCAGACGGCGTTACCAACTGGAAGTCGTAGGCCATCGCGCGCAGGTACTCGCCAACTATATCGAACGGTGGCAGTCAACCATGGGCTGGAGCATCGCGGACAAATATGCAGTGACCGCTGCTTTTAGCGGCTTGTTGAAAGCACTGATTTTCGATGATGCCGTACAAGGTGGACCGATACCTGATGACGAGGAAATGTCCAGATGTGCGCGGACAGCAGCGGCGTGCCTGTTGAATCTGTTAGCTGCGGGTTTGCTTTAACGTCATGTGGCATTTCATAGCTCCTCCTCGAAACTTGTCCTCCAAACTCGTCTAAACACCACTCAGTAGCCTATCGCCATCTGATGCCCCACTAACCTTACTTCTAACGCGAAAAAGCCATGAGTGCATGTATAACGATAGCGATGATAAGTACTAAACAAAAGGACACAATCAGGTTCTTTTTTGTGTAGTCCACTAGGATGTCGATGGGGTGCGAATATGCTTGATCGATTTTATTTATAGCTTTTTCAATATCCAATTGGAGAGATTTAATATTTGAGTTCAACTTTGCAGAGATTCGGTGCAGACCTGCTCCACATGTTGTCACATCAGCGAATGTCTTTGCGGAATGGGACGACTGCTTAAGCTCATTGACCTGATCAATTTGAGAATTCCTGTGATCATTGGCATAAGCAACATTCTTGTACATATAAAAGCGGCTATCCTTATCCTTCCTTGAGAACCATTTGTACCAGAGTACCTGAGCACACCATATCAACGGACTGTAATCTATTTGATTTCGATAGTTCCGATAGTGCTGCATCACTTGCTGCAACCGAGCACGTTCCTGCTCTAGCTCTGGTACGGCATTGACGTGATATTGGACGAAATCTGAGACTGACCATATTTTAATATTTTCTATGTATTTGGGAGAAACTTGCCTCAGCATGCTGGCCTTCATGGCTTTGGTCGCACCACTGCTTTCGTCTGAACTGAATGAGAAATCAATCTCCAGACCAAATTGTCGATAAAACTGGTTTCTTCGCTCTTTGTTTTCCAACCCCGCATCTACAGAACTTAACCCTATCGGCTTGATAGTTGCATCAGGCCATTGCTTCGCCCACGCTACAATCTGATCAAACAGATAAGTGCCTATGCGATAACCGCGCAGTGATTCCGGCTCAAGAATTACGGCTCCTCCTGTCAACGAAGTTTCTGCATTTGAAACAGGGAATGTACTTGTTTCTGCTCGGAATGCACCACTCCAGATCCTACTTGAATTGGAAA
>JASLEL010000285.1 GCA_030151145.1 Aquirhabdus sp.
CCGCTCTATATTCTGCTCTCGGTATTTTTTACGCCTGTCCTGCGTCAGCGTTTGAATGAAAAATTCAACAAGGGCGCGGACAATCAGGCCTTCCTGGTTGAAACCATCAGCGGGATTCAGACCGTCAAATCCATGGCGGTCGAGCCGCGCTGGCAACAGAAATGGGAAAAACAACTCGCCTCCTATGTCGCAACCGGCCTGTCAACCAATAACATCTCCATGGTGGCCAGCGGCCTCGTCAATCTGGTGAGCAAGCTGGTCACGGTCGCCATCATGTGGCTCGGTGCATTGCAAGTGATCGATGGCAAGCTCACCGTGGGTGAACTGGTGGCGTTTAATCTCTTGGCGGGGCAAGTCGCCAGTCCGATCCTGCGTCTGGCGCAGCTCTGGAATGATTTTCAGCAGATCGGCATTTCCATGAGCCGCCTCGGCGACATTCTGAATACCAAGACCGAGGTGATGGGGCAGAAGTCACGCATTCCACGCATCGCGGGTGTGATCGAGTTTGATCAGGTGTCATTTCGCTATCGTCCGGATATGCCGGATGTGCTGCGCGGCATCAATGTCAAGATACAGGCCGGAGAGGTGATCGGCATCGTTGGTCGCTCAGGCTCGGGCAAGAGCACACTGACCAAGCTTGTCCAGCGCATGTATGTGCCGGATCGCGGTCGGGTACTGGTTGATGGTCAGGATATCGGCATCGTGGATACGGCATCCTTGCGTCACCAGATCGGCGTGGTGCTGCAGGAGAACACCCTGTTTAACCGCTCCATCCGTGACAACATTGCGCTGTCCAATCCGTCCCTGTCACTGGAGCATATCATCGAAGCCGCCAAGCTTGCGGGTGCACATGAGTTCATTTGTGAGTTGCCTGAAGCCTATGACACCTTGGTCGGTGAGCATGGCACCGGGCTGTCGGGTGGTCAGCGGCAGCGTATCGCGATTGCGCGTGCCTTGCTGACCAATCCGCGTATCCTGATTTTTGATGAGGCGACCAGTGCGCTGGACTATGAGTCCGAGCGGATCATACAGGATAATATGCGCCGCATCTGTGCCGGGCGTACCGTGCTGATCATTGCCCATCGTCTGTCGGCGGTACGTGAGGCCAATCGTATCGTGGTGATGGATCGCGGGCAGATCGTCGAGATCGGCGCTCATGATGAGCTGCTGCGCAATCCGGTGGGCATCTATACCCATCTCTATCAATTGCAGTCGGGAGCCAGCGTATGAGCATCAAGCATCGCATGGCGGCCTTTAGCGATCTGTGGCAGCGCTATACCGATAGCTTTGCTTTTTTTTGGAAGAGACGGCACGAGCATCAGTCGGGCCTGTTTAATACCGATGAAGCTCAGTTTCTGCCGGCGGCACTGGCGCTACAGGAGCAGCCAGTCTCATCGACCTTGCGCTGGACCGCATGGCTGTTGATGCTGATGGTCGTGATGGTGATCGGCTGGGCCATCATGGGTCGTATCGATATCATCGTGAACTCCCCGGGCAAGATCATTCCCTCTGGATATATCAAGACCATCGCGTCGGTGGACGTCGCAGCAGTCACGGCACTGCATGTCGAGGAGGGTCAGACGGTGCATGCCGGAGACTTGCTGATCGAGCTGGATACCACCGCCACCGATGCTGAGCATGACAAAGCCCAGAGCAATGCCAATATTGCGAATCTGCAGATCGCACGCTCCAAAGCACTGATTGACGCAGTGGACCATCTCCATCAGCCGATGCTGCCGCATGTTGCAGGCGTTAATAGTAAAGAGCTGGCGGCTGAACAAAGCCATCTCATCGGCCAATATCAGGACTTTAGAAGCAAGCTGGATAAGATCGAGGCGAATATCACGCAATACCGGCAGGATCTGTCGCTTGCGACCCAGCAGGCCAGTGATTACAAAGCCTTGGCCGAGACGCATGATGTGTCCGACCATGCCTGGCTTGAGAAAGAGCAGGCGCGGATCGAGCTGGATGGCAAGCTTACCGATGCCCAGCATCAGCGGACCGCGCTCATCGCCTCTACCAAAAAAGACGCCTATGACGCGCTGACCGACGGCACCAAGCAAGCCGTCTCCAGTAACGAAGATGCGCGCCGGGCAGGTGAACACAGCCGCCTGCTGGCCTTGCGAGCGCCTGTCGATGGTACGGTACAGCAGCTTACCGTGCATACCATAGGTGGTGTGGTGCAGGCGGCCCAGCCGCTCATGCTGATCGTACCGGAGCAGAAGCAGGTCGAGGTCGAAGCCTATGTCGAAAATAAAGACATTGGCTTTATCCATGAAGGCCAGCCAGCGGCAGTCAAGATCGATGCCTTTGAATACACCAAATACGGCACAGTGCCTGCGGTGGTGACCCATGTCTCGCGGGATGCCATTGAGGATGGCGGACGTGCGCCTACGCAAAACCGGCAGCAGGATGGCGCATCACCAGATAATGGTTTTAAGAGCCTGCGTTATGCAGTCCAGATCACGCTCGATCGCAATACCATGAATATCGACGGCAAGACCATGACGCTGTCTCCGGGCATGTCCGTCAATGCCGAGATCAAGACCGGCTCGCGGCGCATCATCGACTACATCCTCTCTCCACTACAGCAGCATGAGCACGAGGCCCTGCATGAGCGCTAGACCATATCCTCGTTCATTTCTCCTTGCTCTGATCGGCGTTGTGGCTGTGACAGGCCCTGCTTTTGCGGATGATCCGGCATCGACTGCACCCAGTAGTACTGCCCCCAAGGGCTGGCGGTCCGTGACGGCCCCAGTACAGCATTTTTTGCAGGACCCGCTGCAGACCGTGCCGCAGGATTTCCAGAGTGGACATACCTTGCCGCAGGATAAGACGGCCTATCGCTGTGCCTATTTCACCGATGCTTCGGATACTGGACTAGCTGAGCGAGACTGGTCGCAGACGCTGGGTATACATCCACTCTCGCTGGCTCAGGCGATTGATATCGCGCTGTGTCATAACCTGCAGATCCAGCAGGCTTGGGCAAAGATCAAAGTACAGGCAGCAGCACTGGGTGAGGCGCGGGCGGCATACTTGCCAACGCTGACAGGCGGGATTACGCGCCTACGCAGCCATACCCACTATGAAAATAGCCAGCAGCCCTCTACGACCACTAAAGGGACAACGGAGTACTTGAGTCTGACGTGGCGGCTGTTTGATTTTGGCGGGCGTGCCGCCAATGAGCGTTCGTCGGCGGATCTGCTCACAGCAGCGCTGGCGGATCATAATGAAGCCATACAAAAGACGCTGACCGATGTGATTCAGGCGTATTTCGATGCACAGACCGCGCAGGCGACCTTGCTGGCCAAAAAACAAATCGAATTCTATGCCGAAGGCACGCTGGAGTCCTCGCAGCGTAAAGAAACGCAAGGCGCAGGCTCCGAAACCGATACCTTGCAGGCCAAGACGGCATTGGCCAAAGCCATGCTGGATCGCAGTCGGGCGCAGGGGACGCTGCAAAAGAATCTCTCGATACTGCGCTTTGCGTTAGGTTTGCCTGAGAATGTGCCATTGACGCTGGGCGAAGACGTTGTCGATCCCTCGGATGCCCTTAAAGACGATCTGAATACGTGGCTTACTATCGCCAAAGAGACGCGTCCGGCGATTGTGGCGGCTCAAGCGCAGGTGGCATCGGCCCGCGAGCAGGTGACTGTACAACGTTCGGCAGGTTTGCCATCACTGGATCTGACCGGCAGCTACTACCGAAACGGTATTCCGAATCAGGGCTTGAACCTGAATCAGTCGGATGAAAACTTTGCCGGATTCACGCTCAACCTGCCGATTTTTAGCGGCTTTGATCAGACCTACAAGATTCGTGGCGCTGAGGCGCAGGTGGCACTGAAAGAGGCAGCCTTGCTGAATACCCAGCATCAGACACAGATGGAAGTGGTGAAAGCGTATGCGGATGCCAGGGCGTCACTCGACAATCTGGCCTATTCGCAGAATCTCCTGACTGCTGCTCAGCAGGCCGTCGCGACGGTACAACGCAAGTTCAACAAGGGGGCATCCGACATTCTGGAGGTCTTGAATACGCAATCGGCGTTATCCAATGCGCAGGAGCAGCGGATCCAATGTCTGGCAGAGTGGCGGTCGGCTCGACTTCGTCTGCTGTCCAGTGTCGGTAGTCTGGGGCGTGATGAGGTGCAACAACAAGCTCAAGTACAACAATAAGATGAGGTTCAACCAAAAATAACCTGAGGGATCAGGTCTCTTGATAAAACAAGGTAAGGATATCCCATTGACTATAGGGGTCTGAATCATGAATAAAACAAAGCCACAACCACAATTACGCTCGGTCGGTGATGAGCCTTCGCTGCACGTGCAGGAAACCCCCACTATCGATGAACTGGTCGTCGAGAGCCTGCGTCTGATTAAAGAGCTGGACTATCAGGCGGCCTAT
>JASLEL010000331.1 GCA_030151145.1 Aquirhabdus sp.
GCGCTCCATCGTCCAGTCGGCCTTCTCGCGTAATAAGCAGCGCAAAATGGCCCTGCTCGCCGCCCAAAATAGCGACGACATCGCGATTGAAAGCCTGCGCAGTATCCGCACTGTGCTGTACTTCAATCAGCGCAATGCCAAAAACAAGATCACGCTGGTGGCAGGACCTGCACCCGGTGTCGGTAAATCCTTTATTTCTGCAAACTTGGCCACCGTACTCGCCCAAAGCGGCAAATCCGTACTGCTGATCGACGGCGATATGCGTCGCGGCCATCTGCATAAATACATGACTGCCAAAAAGAGCCCCGGACTGGCGGATTATCTCAATGATCTGACGCTGACCGTGGATGAGATCTGTCAGCCGCATCCGGTCTCCGGACTACACTTCATCTCGCGCGGTGAAGTCCCGCGCATTCCTGCCGAGATGCTCAACAGCAGCCGCTTCACCGACTTGCTGAACATCCTGACGACTAAATATGACCATATCGTCATCGACTCACCGCCGATTCTGGCCGTGACCGACAGTGCGATCATCGGTCGTCATGTCGGGACCGTCCTGCTGGTGGCACGCTATGCCGTGACCCATATCAAGGAGCTGGAGCTGTCGATCAACCGGCTGGATCAGGCGGGCGTCCACGTCAACGGCATCGTGCTGAATGATATTCTGCGCGAAGCCTCCGGCGCCTATGGCTACGGCTATAACTACAACTACAAATACACGTCGAATAAACGGTAAATGTAGCGCATCATCGGGCTGATTCAGCCCTTGATCAGGGCCATATGCTTGCAGGAGAATATGGCCCTTTCTCTTTGGTATGGGATATGCGATGACTGTCTACGATACCATCATCGTCGGTGCCGGCGCCTCCGGCCTGATGTGTGCCATCCATGCAGGTAAGCGCGGTCGCCGCGTGCTGGTGCTGGACCGCAGTAACAAGGTCGGCAAAAAAATCCTCATGTCCGGCGGCGGGCGCTGTAATTTCACCAATCTGTATGTCGAAGCGGATAACTACCTCTCGCACAACCCGCACTTTGTGGTCTCGGCCTTAAGCCGCTATACCCAGTGGGACTTTATCAGTCTGGTCGAGCAATACCGCATCCCCTATCACGAGCGCAAGCATGGTCAGCTCTTCTGCAATGACTCCGCCAAAGACATCCTCAATCTACTGCTAGCTGAGTGCGAGCAAGTTCAGGCCGTGATCAAGACGCACTGTGAAATAACCGAGATTGCCACAGCCAGTCATCCGGCGCATCCTGCCGTGCGCTTTCGTCTGACCAGCAATCAAGGTACCTATCACTGTGAATCGCTCGTCATCGCAACCGGCGGCCTGTCGATTCCGACCTTAGGCGCCAGCGGCTTTGGTTATGATATCGCCCGCCAGTTTGGCCACTCGGTCTATCCGACACGCGCTGGACTCGTGCCGTTTACGTTCAGTGACGGGTTTAAAGCCGTGACCGAGCGACTGTCGGGACTGGCAGTCGATGGCACGATCAGCAGTCCGGAGACGGCTTTTAGCGAGGCGATCCTGTTTACCCATCGGGGTATCAGCGGTCCAGCCGCATTGCAAGTCTCCAACTACTGGCAGGTCGGTGAGCCTATCCACCTTGACCTCTATCCAACCACCGATCTTGAGACCTTAGCCCAGACCTTCAAAGGCTATAAACACAGCCATCCCAAATCCCTGCTACGCACGCTGCTCGTCGATCAGTTTGCCAAAAGTCTCGTCCATGAGCTACAGAGCGCCCTCTGGCCTGACCATGCCGAGACACCGTTGGGACAACTCCCCGATCAGGTACTGGAGCAGATCGCACAGGGATTAAAGCACTGGACACAAAAACCCTCCGGCACCGAAGGCTACCGGACCGCCGAAGTGACGCTGGGCGGCGTAGATACGACGGAGCTGTCCTCCAAGACCATGGAGAGCAAACGTCAGCCGGGCTTATATTTCATCGGCGAGGTGGTCGATGTGACAGGGCATCTGGGTGGATTTAATTTTCAGTGGGCGTGGGCTTCAGGCTTTGCTGCCGGGCAATATGTCTAATCGTGGCTTTAACTTAGAGATGTGCCCACTCACATTCCTTTACCCAGATTTACCCATATTGACCCATCCCCATATAAAATTTACCCACGCAACAACGGCAACTCGCTAGACTTGTGCCATGGTTCGCAAATATGAACCCACACTCCCCCCAATCAGGCGCACGTGCTGCATTTTTTGCGGTATGGGTCGCTTTTTTCTGTCAGAGGCTGTTATGCAAGGCTTGAAAAGACGTATCGTACACGCGCTGCTGTTTGAAGCGAGCGCGCTGCTGCTGGTCGTCCCGCTGGCCGTATGGATTCTGGACGATAGCGCGATGCACTTAGGGATATTGACCGTCATGCTGTCCCTGATCGCGGTCGGCTGGAACATGATTTTTAACCAGTGGTTTGAATCCTGGGAAGCGGATCAGGACGACCATCGTCGCACCCTATGGCGCCGTGTTGCCCACGCGGCGGGCTTTGAAGGCGGGCTGCTCGTCATCACCCTGCCCTTGATCGCGCTGTGGATGGACATGAGCCTGTGGCAGGCCTTGCTCACCGATATCGGCTTCTCGATCTTTTATCTGGTGTTTGGCTTTGTCTACAACCTCATCTTTGATGCGGTGTTTGGTCTGCCCAAGCTCACCAAACCGCTGTCACACTGAGCCTGCGCTGGCAGGGTACCCAGCTCCTACTGCGCCATCATCCAACGGCCTGAATATCGGGCCGTTTGTTTTTGACCTGTCTGCATAATGCGCGTACAATCCGCGGCAAACGTACCAAATCGCGCACCATTTCACACTACCCCAAGCAGAATCATTACCTTACCATGCCGCATTCGATCGAACCCGTGTCTCTTGAAGTCGACACGCCCGTCCGCTACCAGTCCTGGTTGCACACTACCCGGGATTATCACCTGATCGGCGTCATCGCATTTTCAGCACCTGAGACTCATCTGCAGGCGCAGTGGGATGATCTGGAATATATGCGCCGACGGACGGACGAATTTTCGGTCATCGGCTTTCCCGAGTTTCTCTCGGCGATGGTGATTGATCTGCGCGGCTTGCCCTTCAGGCTCGATATGGAAGCCCCGATTTTTCCGTGGCGCATGCTGGAGGAGAACTGCCCGATCCGTATTCTGGTCCATCAGGATCAGCGCGCGCACTACTCCTCGGTCTTTGAGCCATCATGGCTCGGCTGGGATATGGACGCCTGTATCAGTGACATTCGTCAGTTGCTGGACAGCAAGGTCCAGTAAATCGAGTAAAAAAGCGGACCATGTGCGGTCCGCATCCTGACTTCTTACCAGTAATTCTCCACCGCAATATTACCCACTCCGCGCCGGTTCATGGTCAGGCCACGAGCTTTGAGGGCATTGCGCGTATCTTCGACCATCTGCGGATTGCCACACAGCATGACGTGACTCGTCGCAGGATCAAGCGCCAGCCCTGCCACCGCCTCAAGCTGACCATCCAAAATCAAGACCGGCAAGCGATCATGCAAGGGATAAGCAGGATCACGCGTCACAATCGGCACAAACACAAAGCGGGTCGCCAAGTCAGGATCGGCAAAATCCGCCGCATACTGGGCAATCTCGTCACGATAGGCCAGCTCCGACTCGGTACGCACGCTATAGGCCAGCACGATCTGCCGATACTGCCGCCACGTCGGAAAATCCTGCAGCATGGACAAAAATGGCGCAAGACCCGTCCCCGTCGCCAGCAACCACAGATCCTGCGGTAATGGCTCCTGATAGCGCGCCAACGTCAGATAGCCATAAGGGATGCGCTCCAGCAGCAGTTGATCGCCTGCCTGCAGATGCTGCAGGCGCGACGTAAATGCGCCATCTGGCACCACGATGGAGAAGAACTCCAAGGTATCGACAAAGGGCGACGACACCACCGAGTAGGCACGTACAACCGGCGCCTCCCCTGCGACCTCAATGCCGATCCGCGCAAACTGCCCCGCCGTAAAACGGAAATGACTGGGCCGCGTCAGGGTAAAGCTAAACAGCGTATCGCTCCAGCGCCGCACAGCCAGTACGGTCTCGCGGCTGTATTTGTCATCGAGGGGTGACGCGACGGATGTCCCTGATGCTAAAGGCGAATCAGGCACGGATGATGCAGCAGTCATGACAGCAGAAACCTTGATAAAAAGTACACGTTGGTCAAAAAACCTTTACAATAGTGCCAATCACGTGGCATTTAAACCACTTATGCGGCACCGGATGGCCCATCTTACCACGCTCATGCCTGAAATCCTGCACATGATGGACCAGTCCAACCACTCACCATTGATCAAGAGGGGACGCTATGCGGATGACGTTACGCCAGTTGGCAGTCTTTGTCGCCATCGCTCAGGAAGGCACCGTAACCCGCGCCAGTGAGGCCGTCAGGCTGACCCAGAGCGCGGCCAGTATGGCGCTATCGGATCTGGAGAGTGGTATCGACTCGCCTTTGTTTGATCGACAGGGCAAGCGCCTGCATCTCAATGACCTCGGGCGCTATTTGCTGCCACAGGCGCTGGAGATTTTGGGACGAGCTGAGGCCTTTGAGCAGGCCGCACGTGGCAAATTGCAATTGGTAGACCTGCGGCTCGGCTCAACGCTGACCATCAGCGACTACCTGATGCCTGATCTGATGGCGGGCTTTCTGAAAGCCAAACCCGATGCCCACCTGCGCCTGCAAGTCGGCAATACCCGTCAGATCATCGAGTCGGTGAGTCAGTTTCAACTGGATCTCGGCTTCATCGAAGGCTCGTGCAATCTACCGCAGCTGCAGGCCCTGCCGTGGGGCGCTGACGAACTCGCGGTCTGCACTGCACCGGACCACCCCCTCGCGCTGAAACAAGCGCAAAACGTGCTTCAGCTCGCTGACTTTCAGGACGTCGACTGGGTGGTGCGCGAGGAAGGCTCCGGCACGCGCGAAGTCTTTGACAAAGTCGTCTTAAGTGATCTGCCCGATGCTCATCTGCGTCTGACCTTGGGCCACAACGAAGCCATCCTCAAAGTCGTGGCGGGCGGCATCGGTGTCGGCTGTGTGTCTCACCTTGCGGTTGAGCCTATGATCAAAAGCGGGCAACTGGTCGTCCTTGCGACGCCATTTTGGGAGCTCCGCCGCCCCTTCTTCCTGCTGGTCCACCGGCAAAAATATCAGGGACCGGGTTTACAAGCCTTTATTCAGTATTGTCAGGACAGTATGCGCTGATCCTTGTTCAATTCTGACATCGCCTAGACATAAAAAAACCAGACTCAAGGTCTGGTTTTTTTATGTTCGATCGTCTTACCAGAAGCGAGCCAGACTACCCAGTGCAACGAGCGGAGTCGGATAGATACCGAGGATCAGCACCAGCAGCGAGCACAGCAGCACCACGATACCGCCTGCCTGTACGCCCCAGTTGCCCGGTGGATCGACACGATCAGTCTCGGCAGGCGTCATATACAGCACCACCAGCACACGCAGGTAGTAGTACAGCGCAATCGCACTACCCAGAATCAGTACCGCCAGCAGGAGCCAGGCACCGCTCATGGTCGCAGACAGGACGATAAAGAACTTACCGATAAAGCCTACGGTGAGCGGAATACCCGCCAGCGACAGCATCATCACGGTCAGGACCGCAGTCAGGACCGGACGCCGCCAGAACAAACCACGATAATCCGCCAGCGACTCTGCCTCAGTCCCATGGTAAGGACTCGACATCAGGGATACCGCGCCAAACGCACCGATGGTGGTCAGCATATAGGCACCCAGATAGATGTTGATGGCAGGCACACTCAATGGACCAGCACTGACGATGGCGATCAGGATATAACCCATATGCGCAATCGACGAATAACCCAAGAGACGCTTCAGATTGACCTGACGGACCGCCAGCACGTTACCGATGAGCACCGACAGCACCGCAATCGCGACCAGCACAGTATGCACGCCATGCATGGCCAGCGCACCACTGGTGAGCAGGAAGCGCAGCATGAGGGCCACGACAGCCACCTTGCTCACAGTCGCAAGGAAAGTCGCAACCGGCGCAGGCGCACCCTGATACACATCCGGGGTCCAGCGATGGAACGGCGCCAAGGAGAGTTTAAAGGCAACACCGACGAGGATCAGACCCACACCCGCCACCATGAGCGGCTCATGCATCGACTGGATCAGATGTTCGCCGATGAGATGAAAGTCCAGCACGCCGGTATAGGCATAGACAAAAGCCATGCCGAGCAGAATCGAAGCCGACGCGGTCGCCGACAGCACCATGTATTTGATACCGGCTTCCAGCGATTTGCTGCGCTCATGGGTATAGGCCAGCATCCCGTAGGTCGGTACCGACAAGAGCTCAAGACCAATAAAGAACGAGGTCAGATTGTGCGCCGAGGCCAAGAGGATACCACCGGCCGCCGCCACCAAAATCAGGATATACAGCTCGTCTTTATTATCCTGATAATCATGGATATAAGCATGCGTGAGCGTACAGCACGCCAGCGTTGCAATCAGCACGATCAGGGTATAGAACCGCGCATAGCCATCGACATTAAACAACGAGTTGATGGCATCGACACCCGGCACCTGCCCGGTGATCATCTGCGCTGGCGCAAAGTTCAGGATGACGAACTCTTTGATCCCGAGCGACTGATCTGCAGCGAGATGGAACATGGCATGCAGTTGCTCAGTCGGAATCGTGGTCAGGAAATGATAAGCCGGCTGAAACACCGAGATCAGTGCCAGATTCAGACCGATCACCGTCGCCGTCGCATTGACGGTATGGTTGCGTTTAATCGCCACCAGCAGCATGACCACAGTTGCAGTCAGGCTGACGATGATGACGGGCAACAACGGCAGTAGTTGATTAAGATTCAATCCAGTCATCATGGCTTAGCGAGCTCCCATGCCGTGTTGTATTGGAAGTGTGGCCTCGGTAGCAGGAGGAAACAGCGGCGTCTGATAGGCATTGCTGATCCACTGCATCGCATGATGCGAGGTATCGAGCACCGTCTGTGGATACAGACCCAGCCAGATCAGGCCGACCACCATGGTGACCAGCAGTGCCAGTTCACGGGCATTCAGATCGGTCAGCGCAAAGGTGCCGGTATCAATCGGATGATGACCCAGTTGATTGCCATGCTCCTCGACCGCACCGTGCGGTGGGCCAAACAGCGCTTGATGAATCAGGTAGAGGGCATACAAACCCGCCAGCACGAGACTGACCGTCGCCAGCACGACATACCATGGGAAAACTTTAAAGGCACCAATCAGGATCAGGAATTCACCGATGAAGTTTCCGGTACCCGGCAGGCCCAAGAGCGCCGCACAGAACACCATCAGGAACACCGGCAGATAGCGTGCGCGGCCCCAGATCCCGCCCATGACACGCAGGTCACGGGTATGCAGACGCTCATAGAGCTGACCGCACATGATAAAGAGTGCCGCAGACGACAGACCGTGCGCCAGCATCATCACCATCACGCCTTGCAGGGTGATGAGATTGCCCGCATAGATGGCGATCAGGATAAAGCCCATGTGCGACACGCTGGTATAGGCGACCAGACGCTTGATGTCAGTCTGCAGGAAAGCGACCCACGCACCATAGAAGACACCAATGATACCCAAGGTAATCGCAATCGGCGCAAACTCAGCCGACGCATGCGGGAACAGCGGCAGTACGAAACGCAGCATCCCGAAGGCAGCGGTCTTGATCAGAATCCCGGCCAAGTCCACAGAACCTGCAGTCGGAGCCTGCGCATGCGCATCTGGCAGCCAGCCGTGCAGCGGCACGATCGGCAGCTTGACGGCAAAGGCGATAAAGAACGTCAGCATCAGGCCGTATTCAAAACCGTGACCAAAATGGGTACCCAAGAGCGCCATATAGTCAAAGGTCAGCTGATGGGTCTCGGCATAGTGCACGAACACCAGCGCCAGAATACCGACCAGCATGATCAGACCGGAAGCCTGCGTATAGATAAAGAATTTGGTGGCGGCATACACCCGGCTGCGACCGTTGGAGCATTTATGCCCCCACAGCGCAATCAGGAAGTAGACCGGCACCAGCATCATTTCCCAGAAGAAGAAGAACAGCAACATGTCGATGGCGAGGAACACCCCGATCACCCCACCCAGACTCCAGAGGAGGTTCAGGTGGAAGAAGCCGACATTCTTCTGGATTTCACCCCAGGAGCAGCCCACAGCGAGCACGCCGAGCAGCGCGGTCAGCGCGATCATCATCAGCGACAGACCATCCATCGCCAGATGAACCGAAATGCCAAGCTCCGGAATCCAGGGCACCACAAATTGGGCCTGCCAGACCGGCGCATTACCAGGCAGCAGTGGTGTAGCCGCCGTCAGGCTATAGTCACCTGCGATCCACAGTTTGATCGACAGGATCAGTGTCAGCAGCATCCCGAACAGCGCAATCCAGCGTGGTGCGCGTTGGGTCAATTTTTCACCGACCCAGCATAAGAAACCGGCAATAAACGGTATCAGAATCAGGAACGGTAGAATCAGATTATTGGTTGGCTGTAAATCCATCTTATTTCCCCATGACCTGAATCGCCAGCAGTGCAAACAGAATCAGCACTGCGCCAAATGCCGTACCGGCCGCGTAGCCCCGGAGTGAACCGGACTGCGCTTTTGTCGTCAGGGCATTGCCTGCACGCACGATCGCCGGAACCACACTCCAGAGTTTGTCCACCGGATCGGCTTTGACCAGCCGCGCAATGAACAGGAAAGGCTTGGTAAACAGCAGGTCATACAGCGCATCAAAGTAGAACGCGTTATAGCAGAAGCGTCCCAAGGCCGAGCCGATGGCGGTTTGGTTAAAGCTATTGACCCAGTCACGCTTGACCGCAAACAGCAGCGCACCCACCGCAAGACCACCCAGTGCCGTCGCACCAGCCATGATGCTGACCAGACCTTCGTCAGACTCAAACTGAGGCAGAGCATCAAACGGCGGCAGCACACCCACCAAATGCGGCACGATCAAAGCACCAATTGCTGTAGACAGGACCAGCAGCACACCGAGCGGCAGCCAGTAGCTCACGCCCTTGATGGCATGCGCATGCGTGCGCTCTTCGCCGTGGAACACGGTCCAGATCAGACGGAAGGTATAGATCGAGGTCAGGAAGGCACCAAACAGACCAGCATAAAACAGGCCATGATTGCCCGACGCCCATGCCTGCCAGAGGATGGTGTCTTTGGAGTAGAAACCGACCGACAGATAAGGCAGTGCCACCAGCGCCGCGCCACCGACGATAAAGCAGGCATAGACAAACGGAATGCGTTTCCACAGACCGCCCATCTTGAAGATGTTTTGTTCATGATGCAGCGCAATGATCACGGCACCCGACGAAAGGAACAGCAGCGCTTTAAAGAACGCATGCGTCATCAGGTGGAAGATCGACGCCTGCCATGCACCGACGCCCAGCGCCAAGAACATATAGGCAATCTGACCCATAGTCGAGTATGCCAGCACGCGCTTGATGTCGGTCTGGGCCAGTGCCGAGAAACCCGACACGATGATGCCCAAGGCACCCACATAACCCACCAGATGCATGATGTCCTGTGCAGCGATAAAAATCGGATGCAGACGGGCAATCAGATAGACACCGGCGGTCACCATGGTCGCGGCGTGAATCAACGCAGAAACTGGGGTCGGACCGGCCATCGCATCGGCAAGCCATGTATGCAGCGGGATCTGCGCCGATTTACCCATCGCACCGCCCAAGATCATCAGCGCGATCAGGCTGAGATTGCTCGGATTGGTCGCAAGCTCAGGCACACGGGTGATGATTTGCTGGATATCGAGGGTACCGAGTTGCTGGAACAGCAGGAACATGCCGATCGCAAGGAACACGTCACCGACACGAGTCACGGTAAAGGCCTTGATCGCCGCGCGACCATTGGCCGGATCAGCAAAGTAGAAGCCGATGAGCAGGTACGAACAAATACCCACGCCTTCCCAGCCGAGGTACAGCAGCACAAGATTGTCACCCTGTACGAGCAGCAGCATGCTGGCGACAAAGAGGTTCATATAAGAGAAGAAACGGCCATAGCCCGCTTCACCGCGCATGTACCACGAGGCAAACAGATGAATCAGGAAACCCACACCAGTGATAATGCCGGTCATGGTCAGCGCGAGGCCATCCAGATGCAGACCGAAGGTCGCGGAAAAACTGCCCACGCTCATCCAGGTATACAGCACATCAGTCGCAGGCGGCAGTGCACCGGTGCCCTGCCCCAAGTACTGGATGCCGACGGCGAGTGCAACCAGTGCCGACAGCGCCATGCTGCCGACGCCGACGATGGCGGAGACATTTTCAGACAGACGATCACGCAAGATCGACAGGATCAAAAACCCGATCGTTGGAAAAATAAAAGTCCAAGGCAAAAGTGACATCATTGACTGGCTCATCCGTGCATCTCACTGGCAGCGTCAATATCCAGATGCTGGAATCGACGATAGAACTGCAAAAGAATCGCAAGGCCGATACTGGCTTCGGCAGCAGCCAGCGTCAGGATCAGGATAAACATGACCTGTCCGTCCGGCTGCACCCAGCGGGAGCCTGCGACCACAAAAGCCAGCGCAGCGGCATTCATCATGACTTCAAGGCTCATGAGGATGAACATCAGGTTACGACGCGCCATCACGCCATAGAATCCCAGCGCAAACAGGATGGCCGACAAAATCAGGCCGTGCTCCATCGGAATATTCATTGAGCGCCTCCGGATTGTTGTTGTTTCGCCTCGGCTTCACGGGCTTCACGGTTATGACGGATCTGCTCGCGCATTTCGGCGGCTTTATCGTGAACTTCTTGCGGATCGTTGAAGCCGTCAGTATTGCGGCCCAGATGATAGGCAGCGACCAGCGCAGCCAAGAGCAGGAGCGACGCCAGCTCCACCAGCATCAGATAAGGGCCAAACAGGGACACGCCGACCACCTTGGCATCCACAGTCTGTGTACCAGCCATCGCTGCCTGCGGATCGATCAGACCTTGAGTCAGGATCCACACCAGCGCGATACCCAAGAGCAGCGACAGACCTGCGGGCCATGCCCACGTATGAGCACTAAACCAGAGCTTTTCCTGTGCGATGGTCTGACGGCCGAGATTCAGCATCATCACCACGAACACGAACAGCACCATGATGGCACCGGCATAGACGATCACCTCAAGCGCAGCCGCAAACGGCGCACCAAGGCAGAAAAACAGACCGGCAACGGACAAGAGCGACACGATCAGATTCAGCAGTGCGTGAATCGGATTAGTCTGCGTCACGGTACGCACGGTGGCGTACACCGCAATCGCGGCAATCAGATAAAAAGGCCAAGCAGATGTCATCATGGCAACAGGCTCCGTACATCGACTGGTTTGGCTTCGTTTTGGGCGGCGCCTGTAGGCTTGCCCGTGATCGCCATACCGGCCACACGGTAGAAGTTATAGTCGTGGTATTTACCGGGACCCGAGATCAGCAGGTGTTCTTTTTCATAGACCAGATTTTGACGGTCGAATTCGGCCATCTCAAAGTCCGGGGTCAACTGAATCGCGGTGGTTGGGCAGGCTTCTTCGCACATGCCGCAGAAGATGCAGCGACTGAAGTTGATGCGGAAGAATTCCGGATACCAGCGACCGTCTTCTTTTTCGGCTTTCTGCAGCGAGATACAGCCGACCGGACAAGCCACGGCACACAGGTTACAGGCCACACAACGCTCTTCACCATCCGGATCGCGCGTCAGCACGATACGACCACGATAGCGTGGTGGCGGATTGACGGGTTGCTCTGGATACATCAGGGTGTCGCGCTTGCGCCATGCATGGCTAAACACCATGAACAGACTGCGCAGCTGCGACCAGACGCCAGCCAAGAGGCTTGGATTGGTATTTGCACTTATTTTCATGTTCGTTATCCTCGATCAGTGCGCAATCGGACTGGTAGCGACGACATAAGCCGCCGTACCCAGCAGATTCACCAGTGTCAGCGGCAGGCAGACTTTCCAGCTGAAATTCATGATCTGGTCATAGCGCGGACGCGGCAGCGCGGCACGCACCAGAATGAACATCATGACAAAGAACAGAATTTTGCCCAGCAGCCACAGGAATGGTGGGAAATGAGGGATATTGATGTTGAATGGCGCAGCCCAGCCACCGAAGAACAGGACAGACAAAAGCGCCGAAACCAGAATCACACCGATATATTCACCGACGAAGAACATACCCCACTTCATGCCGGAGTATTCGGTGTGATAACCCGCACCCAGATCCTGCTCGGCTTCCGGCGCATCGAACGGACTACGGTGCGTGACCGCAATACCGGCAATGGCGAAGGTACAGAAACCGAAGAACTGCGGGAAGATCAGCCAATGGTTCTGCACCTGATATTCCACGATGTCGCGCAGGCTGAAGCTACCGACCATCGCTACCACGCCCATGAGCGACAGGCCCATGAACACTTCGTAGCTCACCGTCTGGGCTGCAGCACGCAGACCACCCAAGATCGCGAATTTGTTATTGGACGACCAGCCCGCAAACATCACGGCATACACGCCGAGGCCCGCCATGGCAAAGAAGAACAGAATGCCGATATTGAGATCGGACACCCCGATGGCCGGGCTAAACGGAATGATGGCAAACGACAACATCACCGCACCCATACCGATGGCAGGTGCGACGATGAAAGTCAGCTTGTCGACAAAGGGCGGAGTCCAGTCTTCTTTAAAGAACATCTTCAGACCGTCAGCGACGATCTGCAGCAGACCAAAGGGACCGGCACGGTTTGGGCCATAGCGGTCCTGCCACAGCGCCAGCACGCGACGCTCGACAAAGCTCAAGAAACCTGCGACCGAAACCACGATCAGGAGAATCAGCACCGCCTGAATGACATAGTAAGTCGTCACCCATGCTGTCGATGCATCGGTCATAAAACCGGGTAATACGGAACCGACACTCATCTTCAGCCTCCTACCGCAGCAGTTTGGGGAGCGGCCTGAACCACAACCGCTTGAGTCAGATCAAGCGCATTCAGTTGACCCAGCGGATAGCCGATGGCACCGACCGGGAAATTCTCGGTCACGACCAGAGGCAGACGCACATGATCACTGCCGACCTGCAGCACGACGGTCTGACCATCAGCCAGTTGCAGTTGCTCTGCGGTCTCCGTGCTCACCGTCAGGACGGCATCGCTGATGCGTTTTTGCATCACGGGTGCCAGCGCTGCAGTCTCATCGGAGGCGTAGAGATTTGCAATCGGCAGCAGCTGGTAGCCGCTTGCGGTCTGCGCATCTGGCGCGACATAGCTGCGGGCCGCAGTCTTGCTGATACGATCAAACAGACGCACACCGGGATCACCGGCTTTCAGGTGACCACCGACTTCATCCTGGAATTTGTTCCACGATTGCGGCGAGTTCCAGCCCGGCGCCCATGCGAACGGGATCACGGCGCTGTTTTCCTGCGGACCGACATAACCTTCCATCGAGAAGGTCAGTGCCGAGTCTTTGTCTTGCGGCTGGCGTGGCTCATGGACCGACAGCTGGGCGCGCATCGAGGTACGGCCCGAGTAGCGGCGTGGCTCACGTGCGATCTTGAGACCCTGTACGCGATAGCCCGCATGTGGTGCGGCATCACTGATGTCTGCCAAGAGCGGCAAATGACGCGCGACGTCTTCGATCACATCATCCAGCACCGTCCAGTCGATCTTGCGACCATGGATGCCGGTGGTGATGGCATGCAGCCAGCGCCAGCTTTCCTTGATGGTGACTTCAGGCTTGTAGTAGCTGGCCTCGTATACTTGGAAGTAACGCTGAGCGCGGCCCTCGGACGACACCACGGTGCCATCGCCTTCGGCGAAGCTGGCCGCCGGGAAGACGATCTGCGCACGCGCAGCAGTATCGGTCGCCTGATGATCCAGCACCACGATCTGCGAGGCTTTGGCATACAGGGCGTCAAGCTGGGCTTTGGGCAGACGGCGGGTCAGATCGTTCTCGACGATCACCAGCGTGTTGTAGTCTTTGGCCAGTACGTCGTCAAGCGCGAGCGCACCAGTGCTTTGGGTCAGCAGGGCCAGACCCATCGAGTTGACCTCAGGTACGACCAGATGAATCCCGGCTTGCGACTCGCTACCAGCAAAGGCAGCTTGCAGATTCTGTGTGATCTGGGCGGCCGCTTCGAGCAGCGCCGGATCTTGCAGGGTGGTGCCGGTGATGATCAGCGGTTTCTTGGCGGATTTCAGCGTGTTTGCGATCTCAGCGGCAAACGCGATGGCTTCAGGAGCAAGACCGGTGACGGTGTCACCCTTGATGCTGGCGGCGACGGCAAAGCCGAGACGCGCCATGTCGTTTGGCGTGGCGATACAGGCGCCTTCGGCCAGCTCGTCCAGCTTGGTCTCACAGACCGACAGCACATAGATCGGGCTCACCGCACGCTGACCGATACGGTTGACGGGTTCCGCCAGCCACTCTTGGGTCTTAAGCTTGGCAGCCATGTCTTCGGCGCGATTACGCGCAGCCTGACGGACCGCCAGTGCAACACGGGCAGCAGTCTGGGTAATGTCTTCACCGAGCACGAACACCGCATCGGCAGCTTCGATATCACGCAGGCTGGGGTTATAGATGCCCGAGGTTTGCAGGATTTCGGCGGCTTTGGCGGCCAAATCCTGATCCAGACGGGCAAGGCCAGAGGAGAAGTTATCCGCGCCCACCAGCTCACGCAGCGCAAAGTTGCTCTCAATCGAGGCACGTGGCGAACCAATCCCGATCACCTGACCAGCCTTGACCGCACTGCCGAGCAGCGCAATCGCCTGATCCAGCGCGATATCGACCGATACAACCGTCTGTGGACCATTGGCAGCCAACAGCGGCTGACGTGGACGGTCGGCACGATTGACATAACCATAGCCAAAGCGACCACGGTCACACAGGAAGTACTGGTTCACATCGCCGTTAAAGCGATTTTCGATCCGGCGGATCTCGCCGTAGCGTTCACCCGGGGAGATGTTACAGCCGGCGGCACATTGCTGGCAGACGCTCGGCGCATACTGCATGTCCCATTTACGGTTGTAGCGTTCGCTGTGGGTTTTATCGGTAAACACACCGGTCGGGCAGACTTCAACGAGGTTGCCGGAGAATTCACTCTCAAGCACGCCATCGGTCGGACGACCGAAGTAGACGTTGGCCGCCGCGCCATAGACACCGAGGTCTTTGCCACCCGCGTAGTCGTTGTAGTAACGCACGCAACGATAGCAGGCGATACAGCGGTTCATCTCGTGGGAGATGAATGGACCCAAGTCCTGATTCTGGTGGGTACGCTTGGTGAAGCGATAGCGACGACGGTCATGACCAGTCATCACGGTCATGTCCTGCAGGTGACAGTGACCACCTTCCTCACAGACCGGACAGTCGTGCGGATGGTTGGTCATCAGCCACTCGACCACGCTGGCGCGGAAGGTCACGGCCTCGGCATCGTCGATCGAGATATAGGTATTGTCATTGCTCGGCGTCATGCACGACATGACCAGACGACCGCGACCAGCGGCGGCGTCTTCGGCCGTGTTGTACTGCTTGACCGCACACTGACGGCAGGCACCGACCGAGCCCAAGGCCGGATGCCAGCAAAAATAGGGAATATCAAGGCCCAGCGACAGACAAGCCTTCAGCAGGTTGTCGGCGCCATTGACCTCGTGTTGTTTGCCATCGACATGAATAGTAGCCATCTCGATTCCTTATGCCTGTATAACTGAAATATGGTTGGTCGCCGTGACTTCGGTCGCTTTGACCCCGGCTTCAAATTCGCTGCGGAAGAACTTGAGCGCACTCTGCAGCGGCTCGACCGCACCCGGCGCATGCGCACAGAAGGTCTTGCCCGGGCCGAGTAAGCGGGTCAGTTGCTGCAGCACGTCGATGTCTTCAGCCTTACCTTCGCCTTTCTCAAGACCCTTCAAGAGCTTGACGGCCCATGGCAGGCCGTCGCGGCAGGGCGTGCACCAGCCGCACGATTCACGCGCAAAGAATTCTTCGAGATTACGCACGGCGGCGACGATGTTTTGCTGCTTGTCGACGACCATGATCAGGCCTGTACCCATCCGGCTACCGGCTTTACCAATGGTATCGAAGTCCATGGCCAGCTCCAGATGCTCCGGCATCAGGAAGTCGGTCGAGGCACCGCCGGGCAGCCAGCATTTCAGCTCAAGGCCGTCCTGCATGCCACCTGCCAGCGCAAGGATCTCACGACCTGTGGTGCCGATTGGCAGCTCCCACAGACCGGGGAATTTGACTTTACCCGAAGCACCGTAGATCTTGGTGCCGGCGTCGCCCGAACGGCCTTGCGACAGGCCCTTAAACCATGCGGCACCGCGCAGGATGATCGGCGATACGTTGCACAGGGTCTCGACGTTGTTAACGATGGTCGGACGGCCCCATGCTCCGGCGATTTGCGGGAATGGTGGCTTGGTACGCGGGTTGGCGCGACGGCCTTCCAGGGAGTTGATCAGTGCGGTTTCTTCACCGCAGATATAGCGACCGGCACCGGTATGCACATGCAACTCGAAGTCATGACCCGAGCCGTAGATGTTTTTGCCCAGATAGCCTTTCGCTTTAGCCTGTGCAATCGCATCGTTCAGATGCTTGGCGGCCTTGATGTACTCGCCACGCAGGAAGATATAACCGGTCTGTGCACCGATGGCATAGGACGCCAGAATCATACCTTCGACCAACTGATGCGGCAGTTTTTCCATCAGGAGACGGTCTTTAAACGTGCCCGGCTCCATCTCGTCGGCATTACAGACGAGGTATTTCGGGCCGACATCCGGTGCGCCTTCCTTGTTCATCGGGATCAGCGACCATTTAATCCCCGCCGGGAAACCTGCACCACCGCGACCACGCAGCACGGCGTCTTTCACCACGCCCTGTACGGCTTCAGGTTTCATATGCAGGGCTTTTTTCAGGCCCAGATAGCCTTCGAGCGACTCATACGTCTCGATGTCGAGTACTTCGTCGTACTTGGACAGGCGCCACGTCAGGGGATGGGTTTCAGCGCTACCATTACAATGGATCGGCGTCGGCTCAGTCTTGATCACCTTGGCGGCTTCGATGGCAGCGGCGCGCTCGGCGGCTTCGGCAGCGGCGCGGGCTTCGGCTTCAGCAGCGGCCTTGGCGGCTTCAGGGGTCAGCGGTGCTGTACTGTTGGTATTGCTGTTGTCATTGGGCGTCGTCATACGTATTGCTCCAGTAACTCATCCACTTGGGCTTCGGAGACGAGTCCAAAGGTATCTTCACCAATCATCAGCGACGGGGCTTTGTCACAGTTCCCCAGACAGCAGATCGGCAGCAGGGTAAAACGGCCATCCGACGTGGTCTGACCATACTGGATGCCAAGTTTGCGCTTGAATACTTCCGCCAGCGACTCATTGCCCATCAGATAGCAGGCAATGGAGTCACACAGCAGGATCACATGACGGCCGACCGGTTGACGATAGATGCGGTTGTAGAAAGTGGCGACACCTTCGACGTCCGGCACCGAGATGCCCAGTACGGCAGCGACCGCCACGACCTGCTCATCGTCGACCCAGCCGTTTTTCTTTTGTACATGCTTGAGTGCATCCAGAGAGGCCGCACGCGGATCGGGATAGTGATGCATGAACTCGTGCAGCGCAGCCTGCTCGTCGCTACTTAAGACCGCATTGACATCAACTGCTGCATGCGACGTGTGGTTGCCATGATCAGCAGAGGCTTTGTGAAAAATTCTCATATCTAGTTCCTTAACAATGCGGCCTTAGCGGTCCACGTCAGCCATCACAAAGTCGATGGACGCCAGATACGCAATCAGGTCAGGCACCATACTGCCGTTGATCACCGACGGCATCTGCTGCAGATGCGGGAAGCTCGGTGTACGGATACGCGTGCGATAGCTCATCGTGTTGCGGTCGCTGGTCAGGTAGTAGCTGTTGATGCCTTTGGTGGCTTCGACCAGCATGGAGGACTCGCCCGCCGGCATGACCGGACCCCACGACACACTCAGGAAGTGGGTGATGAGGGTTTCGATGTCCTGCAGGGTCTTGTCCTTCGGCGGTGGTACAGCCAGCGGATGGTCGGCCTTGTATGGGCCTGACGGCATGTTTTCCAGACATTGCTTGATGATGCGCACCGACTGACGCATCTCTTCGATACGGACCAAGCAGCGATCATAGGCATCGCCGTTATAGGCGATCGGCACTTCAAACTCGAAGTTCTCGTAGCCCGCGTACGGACGTGCTTTACGCAGGTCGAAGTCGATGCCGGTGGCACGCAGGCCCGGACCGGTCACACCCCACGCCAGCGCCTGACGCGCATCGTACTGGGCCACGCCTTTGGCACGGCCGATGATCATGGAGTTTTCGATCGCGGCTTTGACGTATTCGTCCAGACGGCTCGGGAACCACTCGATGAACTCACGCACCAGACGATCCCAGCCGTTTGGCAGATCATGGGCGACACCACCAATACGGAACCACGCCGGATGCATACGGAAACCGGTGATGGCTTCGATCACGTCATAGGCTTTCTGACGGTCGGTAAACATAAAGAAGATCGGCGTCATCCCGCCCAAGTCCTGAATGTACGTGCCGAGGAACAGCAGATGCGACGTGATCCGGAAGAATTCCGACATCATGATGCGGATGGTATTGGCACGATCCGGCACGGTAATACCAGCCAGCTTCTCAACCGCCATCACATACGGCAGGTTGTTCATCACACCGCCGAGATAGTCGATACGGTCGGTATAAGGGATGAACGAATGCCACGACTGACGCTCAGCCATCTTCTCGGCACCACGATGGTGGTAGCCAATCTCAGGCACACAGTCGAGGATCTCTTCACCGTCGAGCTGCAGGATGATGCGGAAGGCACCGTGTGCAGACGGGTGGTTTGGACCCAAGTTCAGGAACATGAAGTCTTCGTTCTTGTTGCCGCGCTTCATGCCCCACTCTTCGGGTTTGAAGCTGCCTGACTCTTCTTCGAGCTTGTGCTTTTCTTCGTTCAGACGATACGGATCAAATTCGGTCGCACGCGCAGAGTACTCTTTGCGCAGCGGATGACCTTCCCAGTAGTTCGGCAGCAGGATGCGGCGCAGGTGTGGATGACCGGTAAAGGTGATGCCGAACATATCCCAGACTTCACGCTCGTACCAGTTGGCATTCGGCCAGATCTTGGTTGCAGTCGGGACATTGAGGTCGCCTTCTTTCAGCGCGACCTTGACACGGATGTCACTGTTACGCTCGATCGACAGCAGATGGTAGAAGACGGTGAAATCCGCCGCTGGCAGCCCTTCGCGGTGCACGCGCAGACGCTCGTCCACACCCGACAGATCCAGCAGCATCACATAAGGCTTCGGCTGGGTGCGCAGGAACATCAGCACATCCAAGAGTTGTGATCGCTCGACCCAGATGGTCGGCAGGTCGTCTTTGGTGACCTGCACTAAAAAGGTATCGCCGAATTTGGCCCGTAATTCCTCAATCACAGCAAATGCCGGACGAGGATCATGGAAAGGTGCCCCCTGCTCGACTTGCGGCGAGAGAGGTGCAGCCACTTGAGCTTCAGCCATCGCGTTGACTTCCCAAATAATACTAATTTCTTTAAATACAGCAGCTTTGTGTGCAAAAACAGTGTGTGAAACGATGCGTACAGGCGATATGATGACTACAGGCGATGACCACGTGTCGGTTGTTGGGCATTGTATCGACCATCCCATGACATACGCATGGCAAGACAGTCAGCACTTCACCCAAACTTCACCAGCACAACGTCACCATTAAAAACAGCGCCATCAAAAAAACCATGAACAAAAGCCACGACGGCGTGGCTTTGATTTCTCGCTTAGCTGGATTCGTCCTGCGAACGCAGATTGGTCACGGCGATACGCTCAGCCTGTTTGCGGTCACGCTCAGGTTGCATGATCGGACGGTAGAGTCCCTGATCACCCACGACGCTGGACAGCGGACGACGCTCTTTGCCAATCGAATCCTGCAGCAGCATCAGCGCCTGCAGAAAGGCTTCTGGACGTGGCGGGCAGCCGGGCACATAGACGTCCACCGGGATGAACTTGTCCACACCCTGTACAACGGAGTAGATATCGTACATGCCGCCGGAGTTGGCGCAGGCACCCATGGAGATGACCCATTTCGGCTCCAGCATCTGCTCGTAGAGACGCTGTACGACAGGGGCCATCTTCACAAAGCAGGTCCCGGCGACGACCATCAGGTCAGCCTGACGGGGTGATGCGCGGATCACCTCGGCACCAAAGCGCGCGAGGTCATGTGGCGAGGTAAAGGCGGTCGCCATTTCCACATAGCAGCAGGACAGACCGAAGTTATAAGGCCAGAGCGAATTCTTGCGGCCCCAGTTGACCGCCAGATGCGCCAGATCTTCAAGTTTGGTCATGAAGATGTTTTTGTTGATCTGATCTTCCAGCGGGTCGCTGACGACCTCACGGCTCGTATCAGGATATTGCAGGACGGTTTCACCCTCCTGCGGTGCGCGGGTCAGGGTGTATTTCATACGCTTTCCTTCTGCAACTCTGCTTGTTGCGCTTCATTGGCACGGGCGTCGATCAGCTGGCCGGGAACCATACCACGGTTATCCAGTTCCAGCTCTTCCATCGGCACATAGCGGGTCACATCGGCGATATCCAGCGGCGCACGGGGATTACCATGGCGCTGACGTGCCGCCTTCTCGCGCTCCAGACGCTTCTCCGGTGCCCAGTCGAGCGCACCGATGCGCCAGACATAGACCAGCCCGACGAGCAGGACCACGACAAAGACGACCACTTCGACAAAACCTGTCCAGCCGTTTTCGCGGACCGAAACGGAGTAGGCGTAGAGAAAGAGGGCTTCCACATCGAAGATGACGAAGAACATCGCCACCAGATAGAATTTTGCGGACAGACGCATACGTGCGCCGCCGACACCGAGCTGACCAGACTCGAAAGGCTCTTCCTTCGTTCGGCCTACTGCCCGACCACCCATTAAGAGCGGCACGGTCAGCATAAAACCGAGCAGAAAGATCACACCTAAAACAAAAGCAATCAACGACCAGTTCTGGGCGACAATGGCATTCATGCGGGGATTACTCCTGGCTGCCAAGCTTTGGTTTTTACAGCAGATTGACCATGATTTTTATAATAAAGCCTCAAAGAGAAATCAGCTGACCAGACCAAAGTTTGATTAAAAATTTTAAGTCGACACCCTTGAACCCACCATCCATTGACACCATATCGCGGCATCAAAGACATCGAGTTAAAATTTTCATTGGCGCAACTATACTCCAACTGAGTACCATCTTTCCACACGCTAAATATACAAATCGCCTTTACTGTGCATTTTTTAGCACATTGACCCGTCTTTTGATGGTCTTGCACAAGGTTCACCCCGCAAAGGATAGGCCTTTATTCAATCCGCATTCGTGAAAGTTTTTTCATCAACATGATCCTTGCACTTGTGCGTCTTTATCTATAGAATGCGCGCACGCACTTTTCACGTTCTTGCCTGAACTTGAATTTACCCGTCTGCTGGCCTTGTTCGCAGTCAGTGTTAACGTCCACTGCATATCATGCATGACTCAAAAACACCGATTATTCTTGCGAACGTTACCGACAGACTGATTATATCGCTGTCAGTGCGGTTTATTTGCCCTGAATTGTTTCAATTCAGATCAGTGGTCAGGATTCGGATCTGCCTTTCTTCACTTAGTCTATATAAGTAAGATCGCGGCAACATCCCCCTGATGATGCAACTAAACCCACCCGTCCGGTAAGCGCCCGTATCCATGAGGATACCTCCAAAGCGCCCAAAGTCGACCACCGACACCTTTCAGGCCACGTCCAAAAGCATTTGTGTGTTTTGGTATATGACCTGCATCGTCTTTTATTTCAGGAAATTTGCTTGTTGATTTTTTAGATCAGCAAGAACCGATGGCGTTTAGCTTAGAGCCGCCCGTCTTCATTCCGACTTCCTGTCGACGCCGATGCATTATTTTGATCCTTTACATCGGAGTGTCCCTTCGCGGACAGACTTTTTCATGAGCACGACTTTTAACGATTTTAACCTTGCTCCCAGCCTGCAACAGGCGCTGGCTGATCTTGAATTCACCACCCCTACCCCGGTACAGGCCGAGGCGATCCCTGCCGCCATGGCCGGCAAAGACCTTTTGGTATCCAGCCAGACCGGTAGTGGTAAAACCTTTGCATTCCTGCTGCCTACCCTCAACGTGCTGGCAACACAGGATGCCCAGCCGCTCAATGCCCGGCTGAAAAACATCCCTGCCCCGCAGATCCTCGTCCTGTGTCCAACGCGTGAGCTGGCCCAGCAGGTCTGTCAGGATGCCATCAAACTCGTACGCCATATCAAAGGCATGCGCATCGCCAGCATCATGGGCGGCATGCCCTTCGGCAAACAGATTGCCCAGCTGAAAGGCGCTCAAGTGGTTGTCGCAACGCCAGGCCGTCTGCTTGACCTCATCAACCGTCGCCAACTGGTGCTGACTGACGTCAATGCCCTGATCGTCGACGAAGCCGACCGCATGCTGGATCTGGGTTTCTCCGAAGATCTGGAGGCCATCAGCGATCTGGCACAAGGCCGCAAGCAAACCCTGATGTTCTC